>CAYPTG010000005.1:0-14278 GCA_964413455.1 uncultured Mycobacterium sp.
TCGCGTCCAATCGCAAAGCGCGGCATAACTATTCGATCCTGGAGGTCTTCGAGGCCGGTGTGGTGCTGACCGGCACCGAGGTCAAGAGCCTGCGCGAGGGCAACGCGTCGATGGCCGACTCATTCGCCACCGTCGACGACGGCGAGGTGTGGCTGCGCAGCCTGCACATCCCGGAATATCACCACGGCAGTTGGACCAACCACACCCCGCGGCGCAACCGCAAGCTGCTGTTGCACCGCCGCCAGATCGACATGCTGGTGGGCAAGATCCGGGATGGCAACCTGACCCTGGTGCCGCTGTCGATGTATTTCACCGACGGCAAGGTCAAGGTCGAGCTGGCGCTGGCCCGCGGTAAACAGGCCCATGACAAACGTCAGGACATCGCCCGCCGCGACGTCCAGCGCGAGGTGATCCGCGAACTCGGCCGACGCACCAAAGGCAAGATCTGACGGGCACGCCGTGACCGGCATCCTGTTCGCGCTGGCCGCCGCCAGCTTCTACGGCGTCAGCGATTTCGTCGGCGGACTGGCCGCCCGGCACGTCGCGGCGTTGCGGGTGGTGCTGGTGTCCTACCCGGTGGCGCTGGTGCTGCTCGGGGCACTGGCCGTCGGGTTCGGCGGCACCCTGAGCCCGGCGGCGGTGGGATGGGGTGCGGCCTGCGGGGTGAGCCAGGGCCTGGCGGTGTGGTGGTTCTACGCCGCCCTGGGGTCCGGCCCGATCTCGGTGGTCTCGCCACTCACCGCGGTGCTGGCCGCCGGCGTTCCGGTGATTGTGGGCCTGACGTTGGGGGAGCGCCCCGGGATGCTGGCCGGGATCGGGGTGCTGCTGGCGGTGGCCGCGGTGGTGCTGGTCAGCCGGGAGGCCACCGACGAGGATGTGCGGCCGCACCGGTTCACCGCGACGGTGGCTTGGCTGACGGTCGGCGCCGGGCTGGGGTTCGGGCTCAACTATGTACTGCTGGCCCAGGCGCCGTCCGAGGCGCGGCTGTGGCCGCTGGTGTTCGGCCGGATCGCCGCCACCCTGGTAGTGCTGGTCGCCGCGGCGATGACGGGCAATCTCCGTGTGCCGCACGGTGTTCCGCTGAAGCTGGCACTGGGTGCGGCGCTGCTGGACGTCGGCGCCAACGTCACCATGTTGCTGGCGCTGCAGTCATCGATGTTGTCGGTGGCCGGTGTGCTGATCTCGCTGTACCCGGCGGCGACCGTGCTGCTGGCCATCGTCGTGCTGCGTGAACGGGTCACTTGCTGGCAGTTGGCCGGGATGGCGGCCGCCGCGGCGGCGGTGACGCTGATCTCGCTGCACTAGGGTGCCTTCCCATGAGTAGTTCGCCGCGCACCGTGCTGGACCACGACGATGTCCTGGACGGGCTGTTCACCTCCTGGGACGCTCTGGACGCCTTGCTGGCCGGGCTGAGCGATGAGCAGTGGCAGACCCCGACCGCGCTGCCCGGCTGGACGGTGCACGACATCGTCGCGCACATCGTCGGCACCGAGTTGACCATGTCCGGCGCGCCGCTGCCGGAGTCCGGCGAAGCCACGCCCGCACATGTGCGCAACGAGATCGGCGCGCTCAACGAAAGGTGGGTGCAGCACCTGCGCCCCGAGTCACCCGCGGCGATGCTGGCCCGGTTCCGGGAGATCACCGCTTCGCGGATGGCTGCTCTGAAAGCGATGACGCCCGAACAGTGGAACGCCGTGACGCTGACCCCGGCCGGGCCGGACAGCTACGGGCGCTTCATCCGGGTGCGGGTGTTCGACTGTTGGGTGCACGAACACGACATCCGCGACGCGCTGGGGATGCCAGCCGGCGACGACGCCTACGGCGGCCCGGACGCCCGGCTGGCCGTCGATGAGATCGAATCCAGCATGGGCTTCGTGGTCGGCAAGAAAGGCGGCGCCCCGGACGGCTCACGGGTGCAGCTGGAACTGACCGGGCCGCTGGCGCGCAGCATTCGGGTGGCCGTCGACGGCCGGGGCGCGGTGGTACCCGACTTCGGTGATGCGCAGCCCACCGCCACCGTCACTCTCGACGGCCGGCAGTTCGTCCGGCTCTGCGGCGGCCGGCCGATGACCCCGGCGGCCCCGGACTCCATCGACTACGACGGCGACGTCGCGGTCGGCGCCCGGATCGTCGAGAACCTCAACTACATGATCTAGCGGAGTCAGGATTTAGGGGTAGGCAGCAGCCGGTACGGCGGGGTACGATGTGGGGTCCGGCCGAAGCCATCGGTCGGGGTGCGAGGGGCTGAACGGTTTCGACTTCGCGCATCGAATCAAGGGAAGCGTGCCGGTGCAGGCAAGAGACCACCGTAAGCGTCATTGCAACCAATTAAGCGCCGATTCCAATCAGCGCGACTACGCTCTCGCTGCCTAAGCGACAGCTGGTCTGTCAGACCGGGAACGCCCTCGGCCCGGAGCCTGGCATCAGCTAGAGGGATCCACCGGTGGCTTCGGCCGCGGGAGTCACCGGGACATTCACAGCGGCTGGGATCGTCATCCCGGCTTGTTCGCATGACCGGGAGATCCAAGTAGAGGCATAGCGAACTGCGCACGGAGAAGTCTTGAGGGAATGCCGTAGGACCCGGGTTCGATTCCCGGCAGCTCCACCAGAATAACCGCAGGTCAGACCATATTTTTTGGCCGGACGCTGTCTGTCGTGTTGACGCGGTCAGCACCAACCGCCCCGAATCCGGGTGATCGCAGCGAGCCTGTGGTTTGATGCCGTTCCGTAACCTGACGGAACTCGTGCAATAGGGTCGTGGTCGTGAAGTTGTTGAGGCCCCCATCAACGTTGGCGGCGAAATCGTTTGTGCGCGCCGGTGCGGTCGCCGGACTCACGGTGCTCGGTGCGGCGTGGAGCGGTGCTGCGTACGCCGATACCGACGCGGGGTCGAGTCGAGACCAATCACGCGGGCAGGCCGGCAAATCTGCCGAGGCCGGGCAATCCAGCCGGCCGAACAACAAGAAACGTGCCGACGACATGGCGGCCCTCGATGCCGCCAAGGCGAAGTCGGCGATCCGTGACGAGATCGAGAAGTTCGCACCGGTTGCGGACTTGGCGTCGGCGGCCGACATGCGAGATAGTGTGGAGGACACGGCGAGTTTTACCGTTTCCGCCGCCGCTCAGCAGGCCGTATTAGGACCTGGCGGTCCCGTTCCGACGGTCGGCATGGGCGGCCTGGTCCCCAACGCCAGGGCATTGGCCGCCTACATCGCCACCAAGTACCCCAGCGTTCAGGCCATCGGCGGCGTGCGGTCCGATCCGCTGCCCGATCACCCCAGCGGCCACGCCATCGACATCATGATCGGCGCGGATATGGGGCTGGGCGACGTCATCAACGCCGACGTTCAGCGGCAAGCGGAGCGGTTCGGCGTTTCGTATTCCTTGTGGCTGGTGCCCAATCACTTCAACCACGTTCACGTCACCGTGTTCTGACATTTCCTGTTTCCTCGACCCCGCTAAGGCCCGCAGCCGATCTGGCACGCGAATGTTATGAGATGGTGCTGGTCGCGCAGCGCCCATGCTTGCCACCATCGAGGGCGGTGATTCCACGAGCAGAAGTCCAGACCCACAGCGGGCTAGCGGCCCGCTGTGCGGCGATCGCGTCCGCCGGTGCGGGGCTGATCCACCTGGCGGTGGTGCCCGCGCACTGGATGGGCTGGGCGCCGACCGGACTGTTCCTGGCCGGGATTGCGGTGCTGCAGCTGATGTGGGCGTGTGTGGTGTGGTCGCGGCCGTGGCCGCTGCTGTTCGCCGCCGGCGTCGTACTGAACGCCGGAACCGCAGCCCTGCAGATGGTGTCGCGTACCTCGGGTCTACCGTTCGGGACACACGCCGTGGTGCCGGAATCGGTTGATACCGCAGGGATTTGCGTACTACTGCTGGAGTGCTATGTCGTGATGGGTGCGGCGTGGGCCTGGATGCAGCACTTCGAGCCTGAGGTGGTGCCGCGGGTACGCGGCGCGCTGGTGCTACTTGGGGCTAACGCGGTGATCGCCGGCACGGTGTTCATCGCGGTCGCGTCCAGCTTCCAGGGACACGGCCATCACCGTGGGCCGATCGAGGCGCAACGCGGCACACCGGCCAACGCCCCGGCGCCCATCGACGCACCCGCGCCCGGCCAGCCCGACCCCGGTGACGTCGGGCTGCCGGTCACCGATATGGCGCTCAACGCCGAGGGCGATCACCAACACCCGTGAAGCCGGGTCGCGGCTAGGCGGCTGCCCACTGCGCCGCCCGCTCGACCTCATTGCGACCGAAGATCGCGAGCTCGCCGGGCACCAGCCAGGAAATCGCGTGCAGCGTGCGACCGACCCATTCCTTATCGGTGACGATGGCGATCCGGGCGAAGGCACCGTGATGCGGCAGCACCGTGCCGATGCCCAGCTTGAGGTCTTGCAGCAGACCACCGGGCCCGAAGCCCCGATAGTCGTCGTCGATCACCTCGACGATTCTGATCTGCTGACCGGCGTCGAGCTGGTCGCTGATCATCGGTTTGATAGAGCGTAATTCCGCACCGGTCAGGTGACCCGACACCCGAACGCCGGTGACGCCCTTGGGCATATCTGAGAGCAGTTCGATCATGCTTCCTGTCTACTCTCGGTGAGCGGCGAAGGCGAGACGAGGGCGCCAAG
Source organism: uncultured Mycobacterium sp. (assembly GCA_964413455.1). Lineage (GTDB taxonomy): Bacteria > Actinomycetota > Actinomycetes > Mycobacteriales > Mycobacteriaceae > Mycobacterium. Next base: position 4,635 of record CAYPTG010000005.1, read on the forward strand.
GCCCGCAGCCGATCTGGCACGCGATGGGTGCGGCGTGGCAGCTCAACTGTGAGCGGGAGACAGCCGGATCAGTGGATCTGCCAGCTGATGGCCGGATCCACGGCCAGGCCGGCGACGTCGACCGCCTCAAAGAAGCTCATCGGGATGGTGTTGAGTTCGCGCTGCGCGGTCTTGTAGTCGACGTTTTCCCAGCCGTTGCTCATAGCCAGCAGCCCGGCGCCTTCGGTCCCGGCGCCCCTGGAGTCGTAGATCACGGCGCCGTGCTGCTGCAGCGCACGCAGCACAACCTGAGTCGACGGCGCATAGCCGCTGATGTCGATGTCACCGCGCAGGCGGAACACCATGCCCATCGGGATGCCGTCTTCGGCGCTGCCGTCGCCGTGTAGCGCGGGCCAAACATAGCCTGCGCCAACATCTTTAGCGATGACGATACCCAGCATGTGGTCGATGTAGCCGCGCTCCAGGTCGTCGGGCCGCAGGATCATCGGCAGGTAGGGAAGCATCGCCGCGTTGGCCGCACCGATCACCGGGTACAGCGGCGAACTCATGTCGAACTTCACGCCGCCCTCAGCGATCCAGGTGGAACCCCAGATGGCGGCGTAGACGGCATTGGCAGCGGCATCAAGCACCCCGGCAGCCGGGAGCTCCACCCCGTTGGCCACGTTGTAGAGCTCCTGGGAGATGCACGTCCCCTCCTGGAACACCAGCAGGTGCCGATCCCAGGCCGGCTGCGAGGGCATCCCTTCGACGAGGGGGTAATCCGGTATCGCGTAGGGCGAGTTGTCGATACCGGGACCGGTGGTCGAATACCCACGGTTGAACACCACGAGTTCGGTTGGCCGATCGGCGCTGACGATATTCACCGGCATGCCCCCGGTGCTGCCCATCCATTCCGGGCCGCCCCAGTGAGCGTCCAGCGTCGCGCCCCGATTCCCGCCGAGCAGGTCGATCCAGATGTCGGACTCGGACATCACCGGAAGCCCGCTCACATCGGCATGGAAGATCGTGTCGGCCGGCATCAGGACGCACCCGCAGAACGTGGTGAGCGGGATGGTGGTCGGCTCACCGTTGGGGCTGATGACGACGCTGACCGGCACCACGGTGGTGCCGCCGTAGCCGTCGACGAGGGTGACAGAGAAGGTGTCGGTCTTGTGGACAACGGTGGCGTTGCTGGCCGCAGCGTTACTGCGCGCGATATCCGTTGGCGTGTAGCTGAATTCGCCGTCAGCGGTAATCACCACGGTGCCCTTGGACGTCGTGGTGGAACCGCTGTAGGTCACGGTGTCGCCGTCGGCGTCGCTCGCCGAAACGGTGCCGGTGACGATCCCGCTGATGTCGTCGGGACTGCCGACGGTGGCCGTGCCGGTCGGCGCGGTGTTGGTCGGGCTGATCGACACGGTGACCGGGATGGCGACGGTGGCACCGTATCTGTCGATGGCCGTGACGGTGAAGGTGTCGGTCTTGACCGCGGCGGTGGCCGAGGTGGCCGCGGCGTCGTGCCGCGCGGTCGCGGTGGGGGTGTAACTGAAACCGCCCCCGCCGTTGACGGTCACCGCGCCCTTGTCGGTGCTGAAGCTCGACGCGACGAAGGACACCGGATCCCATTCGGGGTCCTTGGCTTTGACGACCCCGGTGACCAGTCCGGTCACCGGGTCGGGCGCGGAGATGCTGGCGCCGCCGGCGACCGGTGCGCGGTTCCAGGCGGCGATGGCCGCGGTGACGTTGACCGTGCTCGTACCGCCGTGACCGTCGTTGACGGTGACGGCGAAGCTGTCCGTCGCCGAGAGATTGAAGATGCGCACCAGCAGCTGGGCGAAGAGCCGGGGTTTGTAGGTGAAAGTACCGTCCGCGCCCACGGCCGCGGTCCCGAACCTCGCCTTCGTGGTGCCGTAAGTGAGGGTGTCACCGTCGGCGTCGGTGGCCGTGATCGCACCGGTGACCACGCCGCTGACCGGGTTGGGTGAATCCACTCGTAGGTGGCCGATCTCCGGCGGCTGGTTAGTCGTGGTCTGTGCGCTCAGTGGCTCACTCGCCGTAGCCGCGGCCGGAATCGTCGCTGCTTGCTGCTGATCGGACAGGCGGCGGCTGGCGGCGAGCACCGTCCAGGCCACCGGCGACTCCACCGGCGTCCCCGGGATCAACCCCAGCAGCGGAGCCAACGCGGACCGCAGCGCAACACCGATCACCGATGTCACGACGTTGGTCGCGGTCGGCTGGGCGGTGGCGACGGCGATCACCGGTGAAGCCACATCGGCAACCGCCGACAATGGGGTGACGGTGGTGGTCGGCACGGTTGCGGCGGCCACCGGCTCCGAGGAGACCCAGCTGGCCGCCGGCGGCGGGGAGGCCGTGTTGATCGATCCGGTGATCGGCGTTGGCAAATCGATGGTCACCGGTGGCGCAATACCGTCGGCAGCCGAGGTCGGTGCGATGACAGCCAGGGCCGAAACGTCCACGGCGGGAACCGGATCCGGGATGACGTGACTCGAATCGCGGGTGGCGAGGGCCGACTCGGGGGCGAAATCGGCGGCCACCGGACCGGGCTCGGTAAGGCCGTCCTGTGGCGTCGCCGTACCCGCACCGAACCCCGGCCGCGTCGCGGACCGCTGCCCGACCGAGTCATCCCGGCTGGAAGGTCTGGAAAGTGACGCCCGGGGCCCACCCCGGGCTGCCCGATTAGGGCGTGACGAGTCGTTCGTGGTTTCCGGCGAGCTGGAAGCGGACGCCGCCCCGGCGGTGTCGGCGGGGTCGGCCGCGGCCACTGCGGGCAACCCGATCGCCAGCGCGGCCCCGACGCCAAGTGCGACCGCAAGCCCGCCGACTCGTCCCACACCCATCGCAGCGGTCATGTGCAACTCCCTCCACGTGCTCTTGACTTTCCGTTCAGCGGTGGGCGGATCCGGTCAGTGACTGGCCCTGGGCGTCTTGCAGCAGACAGATCACCGTGCTGGGCAACGGGTTGTTGAACGTGCGGTCCTGATCGGAGTCGATCAGATACGTGGTCGTGTAGCGGCTGCCGGCCGACGGTCCGCCGGTGTACTCGACGAAGCCGGTCTCGCACTGGGTGTTGGCGGTGCCGTCGAGCGCGGCGTCGACCGGGATGTCGGCCCGCAGATAGGCCTCGGCGAGATGCGGTGTGGCGCAGTCGACCAGGGTGACGGTGACCACCGCCGGATCGGTGGGCGGGGCGTCAGCCATGCAGTCGCCGGCTTTCAGCGCGGTCCACTTCTCGGTGCTGGGAGCCTGCGGGGTGCTGGGTGTCGATGCCGAACTGGTGGCCGCGGACGTCGAAGTATCAGCTGACGTGGACGTGGAAGCGGTGGCTGACGCGGACGTCGACGGAGTCGAGGCGGCGCCGTCGGCTGCCTTCTTGCCGGAACACCCTGCGACACATGCCATCGCGGTCAGCGCGACGGCGACTACCGACAGCGGCGAGCGTCCGCTGACTCCCATGACGACCTCCTGATTGCGACCGGCGATGCCGGTACCTTTATAGCGGTCGGGTCTAGTCGAGTCGACGATGCCGGCGCGGTCCGCGCCGGAGGAGGAGCGAGACATTCGGTCTGGGCGCCGTTACGCCGAACTGTCCCGGCCGTCCAGAAACTGCACCAGCCGCGGGTCGGCCGAGGTCAGCCGGTCGACTTCTTCGCCGCCGTCGCAGCGGTACAGGCCCACCGTCACCGCACCGCCGCCGCGGCCGATCACCGCCCAATGAGCACCGGCGTCCTCCCAGCGCTGCAGCACCGCCACCGGATCGTCGTCGTCCACTTGTCCATCGTCCACCGGCCGTGCCGAACCGAAAAGACCCCGTGCAATGATCGAGGGAGCGGACAGATACGGGCGGCGGCGTGAGATACGGAGTGGGTGAACGGTGAATCACTGGCTGGCACTTGCCGTCGCGGCCGTTTTCGTGTGGCTCGGAATGGTGCTGGCCATCTCGTTTCTGGAGGCGCCGCTGAAATTCCGCGCTCCGGGGGTCACCATCGCGCTGGGCCTGAGCATCGGACGGCTGGTGTTCCGGGCGCTCAACATCTGCGAAATCGTGCTGGCCGCCGCGGCGCTGGTCGGGGTGCTGGCCGGCCGGGCACCGACGGGTGCGCTCGTCGCCCTCGCGGTGGCGGTCGCCGCGCTGGCCGCCCAGATGCTCGGCGTACGCCCGGCGCTGGTGCGACGCTCCAACGCGGTGTTGGCTGACCCGGCCGCCGCGAGTGCCGGGCGTTCGCACGCCCACTTCGTCTACGTCGGGTTCGAACTGGTCAAAGTGGTAGCGCTGCTGGTCAGCGGCGTGCTCTTGTTGGTGAACTGATCGGAGGGTGGCATGGATTCGGTGTCGTTATCGCAGCTTGCCGAGGAACAACTGGAGGCCGCACGGTCTTCACGGGCGGGCCGGTCGGCGCACACCGTGCACGGCGGCCACGAGCATCTGCTGCGCCAAACACTGATCGCGCTGGTCGCCGGCGCGGAATTGGGTGAGCACAACAGCCCCGGGCAGGCCACCCTGCAGGTGCTGCGCGGGCGGGTGCGGGTGAGCACCGCCGAGGACAACTGGGCCGGCGCCCCGGGTGATCTGCTGGTGATCCCGGCCGAGCGGCACGGCCTGCACGCCGATGACGACTCCGTGGTGCTGCTGACCGTGCTCGCCGACAGCCGCGAGGCTCAGTAGCGAAAGTCGGCGAGGTCGATGCTTCCGGTGCGCCGGCCGCCGACGATGCTCAGCTGGGCGGGCACCATCTCGCAGGTGACCAGCCCATGGGTACCGGTGAGTTCGTCGACGATCTCGAAGCTGCGGGCGATCCTGGCCGGCGTATCGATGATGACGGTCATTACCGGAACCTTGCGGCCGAACTGAATCAGCTTGTCCCCGTGGGGTTCATGGTCGCCGTGATACCCCCAGATGCCGCGTAGCGCCGTCGCTCCGCTGGCGGTCCCCGACTCCCACAGCCGGCGCACCAGCGCCCGGTGAATCGGTGTCCCGTCGTGGTGGGTGGACTCGGAGGTGAAGACCATCAGCTTCTGCCACAGAGGACGGCCCCGCTCGTCGACCTCCGGCAGCGCATGCGGTGTGGCCAGCAGCTTGCCGCCGCGTTTGCACACCCGGGCCCGCTCCACGGTGACCAGCGGGTGCTCCAGCAGCGTCGCCAGCTCCGGTGAGCACCGGCGGATCTGCTCGGCGCCGCCGACGGCGATCATCATCAGCGGCACATCCACGTTGCGGCCGATGAACTGGGCGCGCCGCCGCTGCCCGTGTGCGGTGCCGTCGACCCCGAGGAACACCGACACCCCGGCGAATCCGTGCCGGTGCAGCACCTCGCAGACCGCTTTGTAGGCCGGGGTGCGACCGACCCGCCGGTTGCGGCCGAGGTAGATGGTCAGCTTGACCGCATCGCTGGCGAAGGCGGGCACCGGCACCGCGGTGACGTCGCCGTCTAGCAGCCGGGCGCGTTCCAAGGTGATCAGACTGTTGTCGGCCATGTCAATGACGTCACCGACCAGCCCTCGGATGACGTCGGGGTTGTCTACCGCCGCGACGGCCACCGACGGGTCCTCGGACAGGGTCAGCGACTCGTCGCTGCGGATAATGTGCTGGCGCCCGAAGCCGGAGATACCGCGCAGCATGACGCTGGTCGCCACCCGGCGCTGCGCGAACAGATCGAGCATCGCCTCGGCTTGGAACTGCGAACCGGTGCGCTGCCGCTCGGCGAAATAGGCGGTGAGTTTGAGCGCGGTGTCGGTTATCGAGGTGTCGTTCATGGAGGTGTCGTTCACAGCAGTAGCCCCGCGATCGCCTGACCGGCCGCCGCGGCGGCGATGCCGAACACGACGCTGACCGCCACGTTGGCCAGCGCCGGCCAGACCTGACGCTCCTCGGTGAGCCGCTGGGTTTCCAGCATCCAGGTCGAGAAGGTGGTGTAGGCCCCGACGAACGCGGTCCCGGCCAGCAGCGCGACGTGATGGCTGAGTGTCAGGCCGGTGATGAAACCCAGCAGCACCGCGCCGGAGATGTTGACCGCCAGCGTGCCGAACGGGAAAGACCGGGCCGCCCTGCGGGCCAACGCCCGGTCGACCATGAAGCGGGCCACCGACCCGATGCCGCCGATCACCAGCACCCCGGCCCAGATGGCGACGGTAGTCATCGGGCGCTCATCGGGGATCTCGGCTCTTCGTGCAAGCGCTCATCGCAAACTCACCTTGCGGACCAGCACCGTCGCGATGTACACCGCCAGCAGTCCGGCGGTGATACTGACGACGGTGTAGGCCGCGGCCAGGCCGTAGTAATGGTGCTCGATCATGTGCAGCGTCTCGACCTGCATGGTGGAAAACGTCGTCAGCCCACCGCACAGCCCGGTACCCAGCAGCGGCCGGCGGTAGGTCGACAGTGGCAGCCGCTCGAGCAATCGGGTGGTGACGAATCCCAGGATAAACGCGCCGACGATGTTGACGACGAAGGTGGCCCACGGCCAATGCCCCGGCTCCGGGGCGAGCAGCGTGGCCAGGCCGGCACGGGCCAGCGTGCCCACCGCGCCGCCGGCGAACACCGCCGCCAGCTCGCGGTTGTCATGCCCGAACACGCCGCATCTCCTCACGACTGGTTGCGCCGATAACCGGATCAGTATGTCGTGCCGGGCGGCAGAATCAGCACATGGCCGCCAATCCTCGCGCCGGCCAGCCGGCGCAGCCCGACGATCTCATCGACCTGCCCCACCTGGTGACGGCGTACTACACCGTTGAGCCAGATCCCGACGACGTTACCCAGCAGGTGGCGTTCGGCACGTCCGGGCACCGCGGCTCCAGTCTCGACGGCGCCTTCAACGAGGCGCACATCCTGGCCACCACCCAGGCGATTGCCGAATACCGCGCTGCTCAGGGCACCACCGGGCCGCTGTATCTGGGCCGTGACACCCATGGGCTGTCCGAACCGGCCTGGGTGTCGGCGTGTGAGGTGCTGATCGCCAATGACGTTGCGGTGATGGTGGATTCGGCTGACCGCTACACCCCGACCCCTGCGGTCAGCCACGCCATCTTGACCTACAACCGCGGCCGCAACACTGCTTTGGCAGACGGGATTGTCGTCACCCCGTCGCACAACCCGCCGCGTGACGGAGGATTCAAATACAACCCGCCCAACGGCGGGCCCGCCGACACCGACGCCACTGGGGCAATTGCCAAGCGGGCCAACGATATTCTGCGCGGCGGGCTCAAAGACGTGAAGCGGGTGTCGTGGGCTCGTGCCCAGCGTGACATCCAGCGCCACGACTACATGGACGCCTACGTCTCGGATCTGCCTAATGTCGTTGACCTGCATGCTATTCGGGCTGCAGGGGTGTGTATCGGCGCTGACCCACTGGGCGGGGCCAGCGTCGACTACTGGACGGCCATCGCCGAACAGCACAACCTTGAGCTCACCGTCGTCAATCCCTTGGTGGACCCGACGTGGCGGTTCATGACCCTGGACACCGACGGCAAAATCCGGATGGACTGCAGCTCACCCAACGCGATGGCGTCGCTGATCGCCAACCGGGACGCCTACCAGATCGCCACCGGTAACGACGCCGACGCCGACCGGCACGGCATCGTCACCCCCGATGCCGGGCTGATGAACCCCAACCACTACTTGGCCGTGGCCATCGACTACCTCTGCACCCATCGCCCGGACTGGCCGGATTCTGTCGCCGTCGGCAAGACCGCGGTGAGTTCCTCGATCATTGACCGGGTGGTCGCCGGGCTGGGCCGGCGGCTAGTGGAGGTGCCCGTCGGTTTCAAATGGTTCGTTGACGGATTAGTCAGCGGCACAATCGGATTCGGTGGCGAGGAATCTGCCGGAGCGTCCTTCCTGCGTCGCGACGGCTCGGTGTGGACCACCGACAAGGACGGGCTCATCATGTGCCTGCTGGCCGCCGAGATCCTCGCCGTCACCGGCTCCACGCCCTCGCAGCGCTACGCCGAGCTGGCCGAGAAGTACGGCTCCCCGGTGTACGCGCGGGTCGACGCTCCGGCCGCCCGCGAGCAGAAAGCCCGGCTGGCCAAGCTCTCGCCCGAGCAGGTCAGCGCCACCGAGCTGGCCGGCGAGCCGATCACCGCCAAGCTCACCGCCGCCCCCGGCAACGGCGCACCGCTGGGCGGGCTCAAGGTCACCACCGCCAACGGCTGGTTCGCGGCCCGACCGTCGGGCACCGAGGACGTCTACAAGATCTACGCCGAATCGTTCAAAGGCCCCGAGCATCTGGCGCAGGTGCAGGCGGCCGCCCGGGAAGTGGTCAATACAGTCATCTCGTGAGTTCGGTGGCGCGGGGCGCTTCCTCGCAGACGCAGCAGCTGCCCCGTGAGGTGTGGGCGCTGGTCGGCGCCAACGCCGTGATCGCGCTGGGCTACGGAGTGGTGGCCCCGGTGCTGCCGCAGCTGGCCCGTCACTTCGGGGTGAGCATCAGCGCGGCGACCTTCGTCATCACCGCGTTCGCGATCATGCGGCTGTGCGCCGCGCCGCCGACCGGGCTGCTGGTGCAGCGCTGGGGGGAGCGGCGGGTGTATGTCGTCGGCGTGCTGATCGTGGCGCTGTCCACCGCGGCGTGCGCCTTCGCCGCGACGTACTGGCAGCTGCTGTTCTTCCGGACGCTGGGCGGCATCGGTTCGACGATGTTCTCCGTATCGGCGCTGAGCCTGATGATCCGGATGAGCCCGCACGACGCCCGCGGTCGAGTGGCCGGAATGTTCTCCGGCTCGTTCCTGGTCGGCTCGGTGGCCGGGCCGGTGCTCGGTAGCGCGACGGCCGGGCTCGGGTTGCAGGCGCCGTTCGTGATCTACGGGGCGCTGTTGCTGGTCGTCGCGGTCGTGGTGCTGGTGAGTCTGCGGCATTCGGCACTGGCCGCCCCGGCCGACGACGATGAGTTGACGGTGACGGTTCGGGTGGCGCTGCGTCACCGCGCCTACCGGGCGGCGCTGCTGTCCAACTTCGCCACCGGCTGGTCGCTGTTCGGTCTGCGATTCGCGTTGGTGCCGCTGTTCGTCGCCGAGGTTCTCGGGCAGCGCCCGGCTATCGCCGGGCTAGCGCTGGCGGCGTTTGCCGTCGGCAATGTGGCGGTAGTGCTGCCCAGCGGGCGGCTGTCCGACCGGATCGGGCGACGCCCGCTGCTGCTCGTCGGGCTGGTACTGGCCGGGGTATCGACGGCGGCGCTGGGAGTGACGGCCTCGGTGGCGGCGTTCTTCGCGGTGGCGGTGCTGGCCGGGGCGGCCTCCGGGGTGTACAACTCCCCGCAGCAGGCCGCGGTGGCCGACATCATCGGCAGGGCCCGCGGCGGAACCGCGATCGCGACCTTCCAGATGATGGCGGACCTGGGCTCCATCGTCGGCTCGATCGGCGTGGGACTGCTGGCCCAGCAGTTCTCGTACGGCTGGGCCTTCGGCATCAGCGGGGTGATGCTGCTGCTGGCCGCGCTGGGCTGGATGTTCGCCACGGAGACCAGGGACGCGTCGCCCATCCAGCACGCGCCGGCGCGGCCGCTGGGGTCCGGTGAACTGCTCTAGGCCCGATTGCCGGGCTCCTCAGCGGCTCGCGGCACTGCGCCGCATCGTCGCCAGGCTAGAGCTGCGGCTATTTGAGGCCTCTGCGGCGGTGGTGTAGTTTCGACACGCATCTGGGGCTATGGCGC
>CAYPTG010000005.1:14288-26847 GCA_964413455.1 uncultured Mycobacterium sp.
GGGGTCAGGGGTTCGAGTCCCCTTAGCTCCACCAGGAAACTGCAGGTCAGGGCATGCTCCCTGAAAATGGCAGCACCGCGAGGCAGCACGGGTATTTCAGGCCGGCTCACTCATCGAGATCAATGCGGATAGTGAGCAGGTTGTCACCCATGGCGCGCACTGCCGCACTGTTCATTTTGGGCAGCTTCTCAAGCCTGGCCTTCGCGTCGTCGTCTGGCACAAGGTGGGCGGTACCGGAATACCAGCGGCCCCGGACTCTCACCCGAACCCGCGGGTCAGCCTGAATGTTTCGGACGTACTGCGACCGTTCGCCGAACTCAGAAACGAGCCAGAACCGGTCGCCGTCCAACCGTCCGCCGATCGGCGTGTGCCGTGGCTGGCCCGACTTTCGCCCGGTCGTCTCCAACAGGGTTTGGGCGGGTACGGATCGCATCAACGGATTGGCGAACCGACGCTGGACGAAGTTGACGATGCGCTGACGGGTGGTCGAAGCCATCAATCCATTCTGACAGCTCAGCGTGGGGGTATGAGCCTGTTGAATGAGCTGCTATCAGTACCGCCGGACGTTGTAGATCGGGGCGTCGTCAACCGGAGCGACGCCGACCGGCACCCCCTCGGTGGAAGCGTGGACCATCCTGCCGCCGCCCACGTACAGGCCCACATGCGATGCCCCGGAGTAGTAGGTAATCACGTCGCCGGGTTGCATCTGGTCCAGCGCGACGGGCTGCCCACCGGCGGCGAGCATCTGGCTGGAGTGCGGGAGGGATAGTCCGGCTTGTTGGAACGACCACACCACCAGGCCGGAGCAGTCGAAGGCATGCGGACCGGCGGCGGCCCAGACGTAGGGATCGCCCAACCGGGTCAGTGCGGCCCGCACGGCGACCGCACCGGCACCGCGGCCTGCGTCGACCATCTTGTTGGCCGTGGCGACGACACGAGGTAGGGCGTGGTTGGCAGGCTGGGCGGCGGCCACCACCTGCGGTTCCCAGCCTGCGGCTTCGGGCGGGTGGACAGGCGAGAAGGCCACGGCCGCCGGAACGGCTAGGGCCACCCCTGCCCATGCCACCAGGTTTGCAAGACGTGCCATTTGCGACGGCCTCCGATCGGTCTCGGCGGGTATGCGTAATCGTTGCTTGACCGTGATCTCGGTTTTTGTGTGGCCGGTGTTACATCTGGTGCTTTTGTGGCGTGAGGGGCGGTGGATATCTGGCGGATCAATCCTGCTAATTGACTGATTCACGGCTACCAGTAGCCGCGAGTTGAAGCTGTCGGAAATGACTAGTTCAAATTGTCGAAAATGAAGAGCAAGGGCCTTAGCTACGCACCGCGTGCACCGCCTCACCCTGTTACGGTCCTGAGAACGTCGCCGAGAGCAGGAAACAGATGTCCCCATCACTACGTCGTGCCGCCCTCCGCACCGCCGTCACCGGAACCGCTCTGGGGCTCATCGCCGGAGTCGTCGCCGCCCAAGTGCCAGAACGTTATTCGCTGTACACGACAACCCCGCGCACGGTGGCGGTGAAGGTGTCGCTGGCCGCGATCGTCGAGTCGCCGACGACCGTCGGCGTCGCTGATTCGGCCCTGTACTTCAACAACGCCGCCGACATGAAGAAGCAGTTGGACCTGCTGAAGAACGCCGGTGTGACCTCGGTCCGGGTCGCCGTACCGTGGGTGTTCATCCAGCCCACCAGTCCCGACGTCTACGACTGGACGCAGATGGATCAGATGGTGAACCTGGCCAAGGAGAACGGTTTCAGCATCGTCGCAACCATCAACGCGAACCCGGTGTGGGATGGCATCCCCGGTTCGGGTAACCCCAACGACGCCGCCTATGCCAAGTTCGCGTCCACGGTAGCCACCCGCTACCAGGGCAAGATCGACGCCTACGAGGTGTGGAATGAGCCCAACGGTGTGGTGTTCTACAACCCGGTCAACCCCGCCGCGTACACCGCCGACCTCAAGGTCGCCTACACCGCGATCAAAGCCGCCGACCCCGACGCCATGGTCATCGGCGGGGTGCTGGCATCCACCAAGACCGTTGCCGGTGTTTCGATGGCCGCACCCGAGTTCCTTGCGGGGATGTACGCAGCCGGCGCAGCCGGGTACTTCGACGCGCTGAGCTACCACCCGTACAGCTGGGGATACCTACCCTTCTCGAAGGGGGCGGGCCAAGCCGACGCTCCACTGCGGCAGATCGCGCAGCTGCGCTCGTTGATGGCGGCTAACGGCGATGGCGACAAGAAGATCTGGGCCACCGAGTACGGCAACGCGACCCACTCGCTGATCGGAGTGACCGAGGCCCAGCAGGCCGCCTTCCTCAAGGACTTCATCACCGCATGGCAGTCCGTGGAAGGTGCCGGGCCGGCCTACATCTACACCACCCGCGACTCCGGGACCGGGGCGTTGGACGCCGAGGCCAACTACGGGCTGTGGCGCACCGACTGGACCGCCAAGCCCGCCGCCCAGATGTTGGCCGACCTGGAGACTCAGCTGCACGCGATTGCCGACGGCACCGCGACCGAGCTGATCGATCCCACCTACTCCTACAACGGGATTCCCAGCGCTCAGTCGTTCTTCAACCAGGTGGCGGGGATGATCGTCGGGCTGGTCAACGGTGCCCTGACCGGCCCGCGCATCGCCTGGGATCTGCTCACCGGTGCGGTGACGGCGTTGACCACCGTCATCGGCCAAGCTGTTCAGGCCATCGTGTCGGCCATCAATAACGTCATCAGCCCGCCCAAGTCGGCGGCCGTCACCGGTGATGGAGCGGGGGTGACGGCGGCGCTCGCTGCGGCGTCTGCGGGTGCCGCCGAAGCCTCCAGCGCCCCGCCATCGGTTGTGAGTGAGACACAGGTCGAGGCTCCCGCTGCCAACGTCTCCGCCGACTCTGATTCCGACGTGGACAATAAGGACCCGGGGGCGGGAACGACAGGGACAGCAGAGGAAGGTGGAATTGCCAAGCGCGGCAATGTCTCTCCGTCTACGCAGCCCGTAGCCGAACAGATCCCTGCTGTTGTAGCCCCAGAGTCCGTGTCCACCGTCACCACCGGTGATGGGGACACCGCAGCTCCCGAGACGGCCGTGCTCACTCCGGAGACCGCCGCAATCGGTACGCCTGAGGTCGAACCCGAGTCAGTACCCGAGCCTGAGCCGGAGAGCGGCCCGGCTGTTGGTGCGGTCCCCGGGAGTGAAGCCCAAGCGAACTCCGGCTCTGCGCCAGACAACCCGACACCCAAGCGCCAGCAGAACCGTCGGGCCAATGACTCGGGTGCATCCAAGAAGGACGGCGGCGACGCTGGCTAGTTGGTACGCAAGGCCGGTCGAGGTGCTGCGTCTGCTGTGCTATGGCGCCTTCCGGATTCACCCGCAGTATCAGGACATGCGGGCCAATCTTGTCGGCAGTCCAGGACCCACGGACGAGATAGATCTAGATCCCGATTAGCTCCCGCGACGCATTTCGCTGCGGTGACTTAATCGGCAGTCTGGAATCACCACACCTGCCGGATCGCGCGCACAGGGGAGATCAGATGGTTAATCATCAGACACCTCGGTCCACCCGCACGAGCAACGCGCAGTGCAAGTGCCTCGTCAACCCGGACACCCCGCTGGTGATGGACACCGTCACCGGCCCCGGCACCCTGGATCAGATCCAGCACACGTTGGATCACCTGTGGTCGCGCCAGGCCACGGCCTCGGACAAGACCCGCATCCAGGTTGACTTGGCGGCCTGCGAAATCGGCGCCAACATCATCAAATACGCCGCCGGCGGCCAGCCGGTGCGAATCCAGATGCACGCCGAGGTTCGTGGGCCGCAGGTCCGGGTCAGCTTCGCCGACGACGGACACCCCGCACTCATCGACTTGGACGCGCTGCGGATGCCAACCGAACTCACCGAAAGCGGACGCGGCCTGGCGCTCGCGGTTTCTGTCCTCGACGAACTGGACTTTCGGCGCGACGGCGAGACGAACCGGTGGACCCTGGTGCGTCGGCTCGACGGCTGAGCCGGATTCGGCAACTGTCCGGCGGTCGGGTTACCGTCAAACCTATGGTCTTGTTCCACTCCGCAATGAAATCCGCCATGAAAAAGGTGACCACGGCCGCGCTCGGTGCGGTCCTGCTGCTGGGCTCCGCGGGCGTCGCGTCGGCGGCCCCGAAGAACTACTGCGCCGACCTCAAGGGCGTCAACAACGGCAAGCTCTGCACCATCGAGGCCACCGATCCCGGCTACACAGTGAACATCGCTTTCCCGAGCAGCTACCCCGACCTCAAGCCGGTGGCCGAGTTCGTCAACCAGACCCGCGACGCATTCCTTAACGTCGCTCGGTCTTCGGAGCCCCGGACCGCACCCTTCGCACTGGACATCACCCCGACGACCTACACCTCGCTGGTGCCGCCGCGCGGCCAGCTGTCGGTGGTGCTGAAGGTCTACCAAAACTCCGGCGGTGCACACCCGGAGACCGCGTTCAAGTCGTTCGTCTGGGATCAGACCTACCGCAAGGCGATCACCTATGAAACGTTGTGGCAGCCGGAGAGCGACCCGCTGCCGATCGTCTTCCCGGTGGTGCAGGCCGATTTGCAGAAGCAAGCGGGCAAGCCGGTGCCCATCGACCCGGCCGTCGGCCTGGACCCGGCGAACTACCAGAACTTCGCGATCACCAACGACGGCGTGATCTTCTTCTTCAACCAGGGTGGGCTGCTGCCCGAGGCTGCCGGCCCCACCCAGGTTCTGGTACCGCGCTCGGTGATCGACCCGCTGCTGGCCTAATCGCTACAGCGTCGCGAACAGCAGATTCAGCGACTCGGCCATGGTCGGGTGAGTGAAGATGGTGTCGCGGACCTGGGTGTAGGGCACCTTGCCCAGCATGGCCATCTGCACGACCGACATCACTTCACCGGCCGAGTGGCAAAACAGCGAGCAGCCCAGGATCTGGCCGGTTTGCCGGTCGATGACGGCCTTGAGGACGCCCTGGGTTTCCCCGGCAGTGTTGGCCCGCGGAATCTTGTTGGCCGGCAGTGTGGCCACTGCGATGTCGTGGCCCGCGGCCAGCGCCTGTTCTTCGGTGAGCCCGACGCGGCCCAGCTCGGGATCGATGAACAGCGTGTATGGCACCAGGCGTCCGGTGGTGCTGCGGTCGGCGCCGTGCAGCACGTTGGCGAGCAGAATGCGGTAGTCGTCCCAGGAGACGTGGGTGAACAACGGGCCGCCATTGCAGTCGCCGATGGCGTAGACGTCCTCGGTGGAGGTCTGCAAACGATCATCGACGGCGATCGCGCCTCTGGGAGTCAGCCGCACCCCGGCAGCATCCAAGCCCAGTCCGTCGGTGTTGGGGGTGCGCCCGATGGCTACCAACAGATGACTGCAGTGCAGAGAACCCTCGCTGGCGTTGCGGGAGTAGGTCAGTTCGATACCGCCGTCTGTCTTGCGCACCGATCGGGTTTCGACGCCGTCCAGAAACTCGATTCCATCCTCCTGCAACACCTTTCGAATCGCATCGGCGATGTCGGGATCCTCGTTCGGCAGGAAGCGGTCGCCGCGCTGGATCATCACCACCTCGCTGCCCAAGCGCCGGAACACCTGCGCGAACTCGCACGCGATATATCCGCTGCCGATGATCGCCAGCCGGGTGGGCAGCTCTTCGAGCTCCATGATCGAGGTGCTGGTGAGGTAGTCGACGCTGTCCAGGCCGGGAATCGGCGGGACGGTGGTGTGGCTACCGGTGTTGATGTAGACCCGCCGGCCGCTGACCACCCGGGTGGCCCCGTCGTCGGTGTGCACTTCGATGGTCTTGGGTCCGGTGAATACTCCGGTACCGAGCAGGAAGGTCATGTTCGGTGTCGTGGTGAACAACGTCCGATGGGCGTCCACCATCGCCCCGACTACACGCCGCTTGCGGTCGATCACCCCACCCAACTCAGCCGGCGGGGGAGACACCGACACTCCATAATCGCTTGCCCGGCTGGCAAGTTCGACTAATTTCGCACTGGCGACCATGGTCTTGGTCGGGATGCACCCGACGTTGATGCAGGTCCCGCCGATCTGTCCCTGCTCGATCAGTGCGACGGTGTGGCCGGCGTTGGCCAGTGCCATCGCCAGCGACTTGCCACCCTTGCCGCCGCCGAGCACCACGTCGTCGAACTGCTCCACCATGGTGGGTACTCCTCTGGGGCTAGGGGCGGTCGGGATTAGCCGGTCCAGTATCACCGATCGGGCAGTATCCGGGTTGATCTGCGGTTAACCTCAGACATGGCTACCACCCGTACTGTTGCCGCGCTCATGGTGGCCGCGGTCGGGGCAGTGGTCGTCACCGTCGCACCGGCGCAGGCAGACATCGCCTTCACCGTCAAGGGAACCGAGGTGTTTCACCCGGCGCCCTACCCCGAGCAGTTGCTGCCCAGCTACTTCGCCGACGATACGGTCACCCGGATCGACTATCCAGCAACAGTTTTCGGGATGGACCGCTCGATCGCCGTCGCGGCAGCCGGCATCGTGGCGGGGGTTTCCGACACCGTCGGGCCGGCCATCGTCGCCGGGTTCAGCCAGGGCGCTGTCGCGGTGGCGAGGGCCAAGCAGACACTGATGGCGCTGCCGGACGACCAGCGCCCGGCCCCCGATCAGCTGAGCTTCGTGACCATCGGCGATCCGTCCGGGTCCGGCGGAATTCTCGGTGTGCTGCCGTTCCGGGTTCCCTTTCTTGGGCTGACGCCGATCGTTGCTCCGACCACCCCGTACGACAGCGTGGTGGTCAACGGCGAGTACGACGGCTGGGCCGACTTCCCGGACCGGCCGTGGAATCTGCTGAGCCTGGCCAACGCGGTGCTGGGCATCCTCTATGTGCACGGCCGCTACGAGACGATCCCCGGTGGGCTCGATCTGTCCACCGTCCCGGCGCAGAACATCACCGTCACGACGAACACCCTCGGTGGGCAGACCACTAAATACCTGATCCCCACCGAGAAACTGCCGCTGGTGCAGCCGTTGCGTGATCTCGGTGTCCCGGAGCCCATCGTGGCCGCTCTGGAACAGTCACTCAAGGCCAAGGTGGACGCCGGCTACGTCCGCAACGACGTGACACCCGCGGTGGCTCAGACCGCTCCGACCGCCGCCGATAGCGGGCAGCCGGGGTCGTTGAGTACTACGCCGTCAGCACAGCCCGATCCCACACCGGCGCCGCTTGTGGTGGGATCGACGGATGCGAGCACACTGGCGGACCCGACGGATCAGGTCCTGGGTGGCTATGGCGGCCATCGCCGCGGGCAGCGCGGGCTGCAGCGCCCCGCCCTCGTCGGCGCCTACCCCGACGACATCACTGGCGCCCGAAACGGTGCGGACGGTGACGTCAACGCAACCGCCGCCTCCGGAGGGCGCGGCGGTTCACCCGGTCACCGCCGCTGAACTGGGCACCACCTGGCGTACCGGCTGCCCGGTCGCGCCCGAGGCGTTGCGGCGGGTCGAGCTGAACTTCGTCGGCTTCGACGGCAAGCTCCAGCGCGGATCGCTGGTGGTGCACCGCGACGTCGTCGACGACGTCATCGCGATCTTCGCCGACCTGGAACGGCAGCGCTATCCGATCGAACGGATGCAGACCGTCGACCACTACCGCGGCGCCGAAGACGAACTGTCCATGCAGGACAACAACACCTCGGCGTTCAACTGCCGGCCGCTGCCCGGCGGCACCAACTGGTCGCTGCACGCCTACGGCCGGGCCATCGACGTCAACCCGCTCATCAACCCCTACATCGACAGCAGCGGGGATCTGCAACCCAAGACCGCCGGCCGCTATCTCGACCGCAAACAATCGGCGCCGGGACTGCTCAAGGCCGGCGACCCCGCGGTGCGGGCGTTCACCAACCGGGGCTGGCGCTGGGGCGGGGCATGGCGAAACCCGGTGGACTACCAGCACTTCGAGGTCGGCTGAGCCGTTACCGGGACCGGTCGGGCACCGATCGGTGACAATGGGCGCACGGGAATTCCCCGGGACGGTCGGAGGTGGCGATGGACGAGCGGCGTCCCGCCGACCCTGTGGTGCAACGGTGCAAGCTCGGCGTTCAGGACGCCCTGTGGCTGGAGATGGACCGCCCGAACAACCTGATGGTGGTCGACTCGGTGATCTGGACGGCCGAGCCGCTGAACTTCACCAAGGTGCGCGCGGTGTTCGAGGAACGGCTGCTGGACCGCTACCCGGTGTTCGCCAGCCGGGCGGTCAAAGACGACGACGGCTCGTGGTGGTGGGAGCCCGATCCGGAGTTCAACTTCGACAACCACGTCTCACTGGTGTCGCTGCATAACCCGGATGACCCTAACGCGCTGCAGGATCTGGTGGCAGCGCACCGCAACGAGAAGCTGGACCGCGATCATCCTCTGTGGCAGGCGATTTGGGTCAAAAAATACGGCACCGGCAGTGCGGTGCTGCTGCGCAGCCACCACGCCATCGCCGACGGCATGCGGCTGGTGCAGCTGTCCATGAGCCTGTTCGACGGCTCCCCGCAGGGCGGCCCGCTGCTGACCCCGGCCGTCAAAACACCGGAGGGCACCGCCGCGGGGTCACCGGACCGCTCGTCGCTGCGCGGCCGGGTGCGCTCCACCGCATCCGGTGCGGCCCGGGCCGCCGGTGGGATGCTGTCCCGGGTGGCCGGGGTAGCCGAGGCGGCCGCCGATGCCCCGATGCTGGCCAAGCGGGCCGGGCGGATGGGGCGTTATGCGCTGCGCAACCCGGTGGGCGCCGGCAACACGCTGATGACCGGTGCGCAGGCCGCCGCCGCGGGGCTGGCCCGCAACATGCGCTCGGTGCTGCCCGGCGAAGGGTCGCTGGTCGACGTCTTCTCTTCGGCCCCCGGCGATGTCGACACGCTGCGCAAACTGCTGGTCGGCACCCGCAACGACGTGACCATTTGGACCGGAACGGCCGGCGATCAGAAGAGCGTCGCCTGGTCGGAGCCGGTGTCGTTGGCGGCGATCAAGGTCGTCGCCCAGGCCAACGAGTGCACCATCAACGATGTGCTGGCGGCCACTGTGGCCGGCGCGTTGCGCAACTACCTGGTCGCCCACGGCGCACGGTGCTCGTCGGTGACGTTCATGGTTCCGGTCAACCTGGAACCGCTGGGCCTGACCCTGCCGGAAAGCCTGGGCAACGACTTCGCACTGGTTCAACTCGAATTGCCGACCGACGAATCCGACCCGGAAAAGGTGCTCGCCATCGTCAAACGGCGGATGGATCGCATCAAACACGGCCATGAGGCGGCGGTGGCGTTCCGGTTCCAGGACGCGATCGCCGGGCTGAGCCGCGACCTCTACGAGGCGTCGGTGGACCTGTTCACCAACCGCACCATCGGGACGCTGACCAACGTGCCCGGCCCGCCGATGTCGGTTTATCTGGCCGGCAGCCTGGTCGACGGCATGGTGGGCTGGGCGCCGATCTCCGGGGACCAGCCGATGAGCGTCTCCATCTACAGCTACGACGGCGAGGTGACCGTCGGAATCGCTTGCGACACAAAGCTTGTGCCGGATTACCAGACGATCGTCGACGGGTTCGCGGCCGAGTTCGGCAAGTTGGCCGACGCTACGCCGAGCTCGGAACTGATGAAGATCACCTGGGGGGCTGCTGGGAAAGGCTACAAGCGAAAGCAATGAGTGCTTGGCGGCCGATGTCCAGGATCTCTTGATCGAAATCAGCCTGATCGAAGTCCGCCGCGTTCGAGTGGGCGGGCTGGCCGGCGTCATCGCTATCCCGGAACGCCAGCTCCAGTATCCGGTCGGCCATCTCGACGGCCACCAGCAGCGCGCGCGGGTCGGTGTCGGCGGGGATCAGGTCGGCGTTCACCAGCATCGCGTGGATGCGGTCGGCCAGGGTTTTCATCCGGGCCCGCACATGCTTGGTGACCGTGGGGGAGGTGCGCCCACCCATCCACAGCCGCGCCGAGCTGGGGTAGCGCCGGTAGTAGTGCACATGCAGGTCGAGTTCGTTGTCCAGCAGGTCGGCCACCGAAGCGATCTGCCAGGTCTGCTCGGCCGCCACGCAGCGGGCATCCAATTCGGCGCAGTGCCGCTCCATCAGCTCGTCGAGAATCGCTTCCCGGTCGGCGAAGAACCGGTACAGCGACGGGTAGGAGACTCCGGCGCGGTCGGCGATGGCCCGGGTGGTGACGGCGTCGACACCCTGTTCGTGCGCGATCGCGGCGGCGGCGTCCAGGATGCGGGTCACCGTCTTGCGGCTGCGTTCCTGCACGGGGGCGCGACGGGACACGCTCACGGTGGTCACCACGTCACCGCCACCCTTCTCGTCGGCACTCGTCCTTGACAGCTGTCGAGAAAACTATAACACTGTTAGTGTTTAGTCCGCGCTGATTCCGGGAGTCCCTATGACCGTCGCCTCCTTCAACCAGGCCCGCCCCACCCAGCCGCTGACCGGCCACGTCGACGTCCTCATCGTCGGCGCCGGTATTTCCGGTCTGGGGCTCGGGCACTATCTGGTCACCCGGCTGCCGGGACGCAGCTTCGCGATCGTCGACGGCCGCGACGCGATCGGCGGCACCTGGGATCTGTTCCGCTACCCGGGCATTCGGTCGGACTCCGACCTGCACACCTTCGGCTACGAGTTCAAGCCGTGGACCTCGCCCAACGCCATCGCCGATGCCCACGAGATCCTCGCCTACCTGCACGAGGTCATCGAAGAGGACAACCTGGCACCCCGGATCTACATGCGGCACAAGGTGATACGCGCCAACTTCTCCCACGCCACCTCGCAGTGGACGGTGACCCTGGAGGGCGACGGACGGCAGTGGGACGTCACCTGCAACTTCCTGTTCGGGGCCACCGGCTACTACGACTACGCCGGTGGACACACACCGGAGTTCGAGGGCCAAGACGACTTCGAAGGCCTGATCGTGCACCCGCAATCCTGGCCGGAAGATCTCGACTACGCCGGCAAGAAAGTAGTGGTGATCGGCAGCGGCGCCACCGCGGTCACCCTGATCCCGGCGATGGCCCCCACCGCCGGGCACATCACCATGCTGCAGCGCTCGCCGTCCTACGTGATGCCGTTGCCGCGCAAGGACCCGCTCGCCAACACCCTGCGAAAGGTGTTGCCGGACAAGGCCGCCTACGCGGCGACTCGCCGGTTCAACATCGGCAAGGGGCGCTTCATCTACAACCTGTGCCAGCGCCGGCCCAAGTTGGCCCGGCGGATCATCCGCACCGTCAACACCGCGGCGCTGCCCCGGGGCTACGACGTCGACGTGCACTTCAAGCCGACCTACAACCCGTGGGATCAGCGGCTGTGCGCGGTGCCCGACGCCGACCTGTTCCGGGCCATCTCCAAGGGCAAGGCGTCGGTGGTCACCGACAAGATCGCCCGGTTCACCAAGACCGGCATCCTGCTGGAGTCCGGCCGGCAACTCGACGCCGACATCATCGTCACCGCCACCGGCCTGAAGCTGTTGCCGTTCGGCGGGGTCGAGGTGTCCGTCGACGGCGAGGCCAGGAGCCCGCACGACTGCCTGGTCTACAAGAGCTTCATGCTGTCCGGCATCCCCAACTTCGCGTTCGCCTTCGGCTACACGAACGGGTCGTGGACGCTGAAGATCGACCTGGTCTGCGATCACCTGTGCCGGCTGTTCACGTACATGGATTCCCGCGGTTACACCGCTGTGGAGCCGGTCGTCGACGACCCGGACATGGGCCGGCGGCCGATGCTGGACTTCGCGGCCGGCTACATCACCCGGGCCATGGACACCTTCCCGCAGCAGGGCACCAGCGGCCCGTGGACCATCGAGATGGACTACTGGGCCGACCACGCGCGGCTGCGCAAAGGTCCGGTCGAGGATCCGGCGCTGCGGTTCAGCACCGCCAAACCGGTGGTGCTCGCCGCGGGGGCCGCTCAAGCCTGAGGTCGCGGCAGGCCTGAGGTCGGGCCGACGCCCAACCCGTCGGCTGTCGCCGTAAGTCACTACGGTGACAGGCATGAAGCAGACGGTCTGGCGGGGACGCCTGCAGTGGAGCCTGGTGGTTCCGCTGGTGACGGCGGTGGTGCTGGCTGCTACCTGGGTCAATCACGAGCCCTTCGCGGTGCGCGCGGTCATCGCGGTCTGCCTGGTCGGCGCTGTTTTCGCCGCGGTGCACCACGCCGAGGTGGTGGCGCATCGGGTGGGGGAGCCGTTCGGCTCGCTGATTCTGGCGGTCGCCGTCACGGTGATCGAGGTCGGCACGATCGTCATGCTGATGGCCGGCGGCGGCTCGGGAGCCTCGACTTACGCGCGGGACACGGTGTTCGCGGCGGTGATGATCACCCTCAACGGCATCGTCGGGATCAGTCTGTTGGTCGGCGCGCTGCACCATCGGCTGGTCGCGTTCAACGCCTCGGGTTCCGGCTCGGCACTGGCCACTGTGGTCACCCTGGCCGGTGTGTGTCTGGTGCTTCCGGGGTTCACCGTCAGCGCGAAGGGCCTGCAATACACCGTGGCTCAAATGGTCTTCGTGGCGTTGGCCTCGCTGACCCTCTACGGCGGCTTCGTTATCACCCAGACCGTCCGGCACCGTGACTTCTTCCTACCGGTCTCCTCCGAC
>CAYPTG010000006.1:0-24466 GCA_964413455.1 uncultured Mycobacterium sp.
AAACTCGATGGGCCGAATCTCGTTGACTCCGCCGGTGCGGCGGTGCCAGCCCGAGTCGCGGCGAGTATCGGTGGGCTTCGGCAAATCTGCAGGCATGGGAAGCTCCCTAACGACCTTGAGTGGTGCGTCAACTCCCCGGGTCTGCTGGCACGGATAGGTGACAGTGATGGTGTTGTCTTTCGCATGGTCGTCTCGTTTTCGACAGACGTCAACCGTTTTCGACAGACGTCAACTGTCCGAGTGCGATCAGATTACGGAGCGGGCGTCGGCAGCATCGCGGCCGGCAAACTCGGCGACGGGTGAGTTTCGGAGTTGAACGCATCCAGCGAACCACCGACTTCGACGATCCCGCACAGCGCGCTCCAGCACAGCATCGTCAGGTAGTCGATGAGTTCGTCGCTGGTCATCCGCGGGTTCGACATCCACGAATGGGTGGCCAGCTGCACCCCGCCGACGATGAGATAGGCCCACGGCTCCACCCCGCGGGTGTCCATACCGACCCGTCGCATCCGCTGGCGCAGCATGACCGCCAGCATCCGGGCGATGATCCGCTCGGAGTCGGCGACCACCTTGTTCTTGCTGGCCGAGCTGTTGGCCATCACGAATCGGTACGGCTCGGGCTCGGCGGCCACCGTCTCGACGTACACCCGGATGATCTCCCTGGTCAGCGCGAAGCCGTCCAGGTTCAACGACAGCGCGGCGGCCATATTGGGGATCAGGGTGGTCTGGGTGAACCGCATCATCACCGCGGTGGTGAGGTCGTTCTTGTCGACGAAATAGCGGTACAGCACGGTCTTGGAGACGCCGATCTCGGCGGCGATCTCGTCCATGCTGACGTCGCGGCCCAGCCGGCGCACCGCGTCCAGCGCCCCGTCGACCAGCTCGGTCCGGCGCTCCACCTTGTGCTGATGCCACCGGCGCTTGCGGCCGTCGGTCTTGGCCGCGGCCGGCGGTTGCGGGGTGATCTGTGGTGTCACTGTCGCGCGGTCCGTCCCATCGTCGTGTGAGTCTACCGGTGGGCTTGCTAACAGTTGTGACGGCTGGTCACACCTAAATTGCCCCCGTGCAATTGATCGGGAATGACGGATGATGGTGGGCGTGGCCGTATCGCTCGCTGAATCGTTCGCCGGTGCCGATCCCCAAGCCGACGCCGAGCGGTTGCGCAACCTGCGCCGGATGAAGGCGGTGGCGCTGGGCTTCCTGATCGGCGCGACGGTGATCTTCCTGGTCTGCCGGTGGATCCAGTCCCGTGGCGGACCGAGCTGGGTCGGCTACCTCGGTGCGGCGGGGGAGGCGGGCATGGTGGGTGCGCTGGCCGACTGGTTCGCCGTCACCGCGCTATTCCGTCATCCACTGGGTCTGAAGATCCCGCACACCGCGATCATCAAACGCAAGAAGGACCAACTCGGTGAGGGGCTGGGCGCCTTCGTCCGGGAGAACTTCCTGTCCTCGGAGGCGGTCGAGACCAAGCTGCGCGACGCCGAGATCGCCAGCCGGCTGGGCAAGTGGCTCGTCGAGCCAGAGCACGCCGCCCGGGTCGCCGGTGAGACCGCGACGGTGCTGAGGGTCGGTGTCGAAATGCTCAACGACGAGGACATCCAGCACGTCATCGATCGGATAATCGTCAAACGGATCGCCGAGCCGCAGTGGGGTCCGCCGGTGGGGCGGGTGCTGGGCGAGCTGTTGGCCGAGAACCGCCAGGAAGCGTTGCTGCAGTTACTGGCCGACCGGGCGTTCGAGTGGGCGCTGAACTCCGGCACGACCATCGAGCGGGTGGTGCTGCGGGATTCGCCGAGTTGGTCACCGAAGTTCGTCGATCAACTGCTCGGCGACCGGATTCATCGCGAGCTGATGGACTTCACCGACAAGGTGCGCCGCAACCCCAATCATGAACTGCGCCAATCAGCTACCCGTTTCCTGTTCGAGTTCTCCAGTGACCTGCAGAACGACCCGGCGACGATTGCCAAAGCCGAATCGGTCAAAGAACAGCTGATGGAGCGCGAGGAGGTGACCCGCGCCGCCGAGACCGCGTGGCAGACGCTCAAGCGGCTGGTTCTGGAAGGCGTCGACGACCCGTCCAGCGCCTTGCACGAGCGGATCACCACCTCGGTGATGCGGATCGGGGAATCCCTGCGCGACGACGCCGAACTGCGCGACAAGGTGGACAACTGGATTGTGCGCGGCGCCCAGCATCTGGTCACCCACTACGGCACCGAGGCCACCACCATCATCACCGACACCATCGAGCGCTGGGATGCCGAGGAGGCCAGCCAGCGGATCGAGTTGCACGTCGGACGCGATCTGCAATTCATCCGGATCAACGGCACGATCGTCGGCGCACTGGCCGGCCTTGTGATCTACACCATAGCGCAAATACTGTTCTGACCTGCGCTAGCAGCCGCTTGCAATAGTTAGCACTTTCGGGGTACCGTGTTATTCGGTATGCAAAACACCATCGTCCCCGCAAGGAGGCGAGGCATGGCTTCGGAGTCAGACCTCGCCGCCGTCGTCAGCAACGCCGCCCAGGACATCGGGAGCTTCATCCGCACTCAGCGCGAGGCCGCCGAAGTCTCGATCCGGCAGCTGGCCGAGCGGGCCGGGGTGAGCAACCCTTATCTGAGCCAGATCGAGCGAGGACTGCGCAAGCCGTCGGCCGAGGTGCTCGGTCAGATCGCCAAAGCGCTGCGGCTCTCAGCCGAGGTGCTTTACGTGCAGGCCGGCATCCTGGAGCCCGGAGCGCCGAGCCAGGTGCACGATGCGCTGGTCAACGACACCGCGATCACCGAACGGCAGAAGCGTGTTCTGCTCGACATCTACACCTCGTTCTGTCAGCAGAACCGCGCTGCCCGCGAGGGGCCGCCGACCGATTGACCACACCCGTCGACGCTGAAATACGTTGTCGCTGATATACGTTCGGAAAACAACAACCCCCGAGACGATCAAGAACGTCGGGGGAACACTGAAAGGAAAGAACAGTCTCATGGCTGAGAACACCCCCAGCATCGAGGACCTGAAGGCTCCGCTGCTCGCGGCCGTCGGCGCCGCCGATCTGGCTCTGTCGACCGTCAACGAGATCCTCTCCAGCATCAAGGATCGGGCCGAGTCGGCCGGCGACCTGGCCGGTGATCTGATGGACGATCGTCGTGCCGCGCTGACCCGGCTGCAGGAAGAGCTGCCCAAGCGCACCGAGGAGCTGCGCGAGAAGCTCAGCACCGACGAACTGCGCAAGGCCGCCGACGAGTTCTTCTCCGACGCTACCCAGACCTTCGGCACCCTGGTCGAGCGTGGCGAGGCCGCCATCTCCCGGCTGATGGGCCAGGCCGTCATCAAGGAAGGCGCCGAGCGCGTCGAAGGCTATGTCGACCAGGCTGTCGAGTTGACCCAGGAAGCGCTGGGCAGCGTGTCGGCCCAGACCCGGGCCGTCGGCGAGCGGGCCGCCAAGCTGGTCGGCGTCGAGCTGCCGGCCAAGGGCGGCAAGGACGTCAAGAAGGCCGCCAAGGCTGCTGCGGCCCCGGTCAAGGCCGCCAAGAAGGCCGCTGCCAAGAAGGCCGCTCCGGCCAAGGCTGCTGCCAAGAAGGCTGTCAAGAAGGCCCCGGCCAAGAAGGTCACCCAGAAGTAAGTTCGACGTTCGGGACGGCACCCGCCTACCCTGGTAGCTGTGATGCTTCAGGGTTTGGCGGGTGCCGTTCTTTCTATGCTGTTCTGGGCCGTGCTGGTGGCGACGGGGTACTGCTTCGTCCATGCCGCGCTGCAGCGGCCGGATGCGTATACGGCAGCCGACAAGCTGACCAAGCCGGCCTGGCTGGCGATCCTCGGGGTCTGCGCGCTGCTGTCCTTCGTGCTCGGCGTGACCGGGACGGTGATCGCGGCGGTTGCCGCCGGGGTGTATCTGGCCGACGTGCGGCCCAGACTGCTTGAGGTACAGGGGAAGTCGCGTTGAGTGCGGGCCGAGGCGACGATGCCGCCGCGGTGAGCGGCGGAGGAGGAGCGAGGCAATTGGGCCCAGTCGGGCTAGCCGTGGTGGCATTGGTTTCGGCCGGTGCCGTGCTGGGGGCAGCCCCGGCCGCATCGGCAGATGCCAGCGCCCCGCCGCCCTATATCTCCCAGGTGGTCTGGGGCAGCGACGGCGGACAGCCGACCTTGCGGGTGTACCCGACCGCAGCGGGCCGTGAGGTGGCCGGCTCGATGGCCAAGACCGCGGCGCAGACCGACGAGGCGTGGGGTGAGGTGTTGTCGTTGGCGCCCGACGCCGGCACGGCGGGAATGCGAGCACAGTTCTTGTGCCACTGGAACTACGCCGAGTTCGCCCAGCCCGGCAAGCGCAGCTGGGATCTGGAGCCGTGGCGCGCGCCGGTGGACCAAAGCGTCATGCTGGCCGCCGGGTGTAATCCTTAGTCGAGTCGACGATGCCGCCGCGGTACGCGGCGGAGGAGGAGCGAGACAGACAGAAGGCGATTAGCGGCGGTTCACTGTGCGATGAGGGACAAGCCGCCGGCGTGTCGTCTGTCCTGAGCGCACAGTCAACGCGGGTGGTTTAGCCCAATCCGGCGAAGCAGGGATCCTGCTGGCCGGTGGGGATGGTCGCGTCCCGGGTGACGAACCGTGCCGACACCCCGCTGTCGGTGACCGCGACGCTCTCGGCGTGAATGCCCATCGGGAGGTTCTTGGTCAGCTGGCCGGTGAAGACGTCCAGCGCGGGCTGGATACTCTCCCGGGGCAGCGTCATCCCGAGGCCAGTGACCTTGAGGACCTCCAGTTTGAGGCCGCCGTCGACCGCCTCCGGCTTGATCGCCACGGTGCCCAGCGGGCCGTCCAGCTGCAAGATGCCCTCGGCAGGTTGGGTGCTGACCCCGCTGACCAGCCCGCCGAGCAGCGGGATCATCCCCTGCACGGTCTGCTGGATGCCGTCGGCGGTCCAGCTGACGTCGGCGTCGAGTGAGCCCAGGGTGCCGGCCGATTCGGCGCTCGGATCCAGGCGCACATCGTCGAGCACCAGCCGTACCTTCATGCCCTTGGCCTCGCGGATCCGGTTGCCGTCCGTCTCCACCTTCATGTCCCGATAGTTGTGGGTGAAGTGCTGCAACAGGAACGGCCGCATCCCGAAGGACGCCGTCGCGCCGTCCTGCACCACGCAGCCGACGGCCTTGGCGACAATCGAATCGGCCTTGTGCCGGGCGAACAGCTCACCGCCGAGCAGCGCGGCCAAGCCCAGCGCCGCCACGATGACCAGGGCCAATACCACCGAGAGCGGGTCACCGCGCAGCCCGCGCCGGGGCGGCTCCTCGGGTTCGACGGCGGTGTCGGTGACCGGGGGTAGCGTCGGCGGGGGTGGCGTCGGCATCGCCGGGACGGTCGGCCTCGGCTGCCCCGGCGGCGGGCCGAAGTGTGGCGGGGGGTACTGCTGCCCGGGGTGCGGGGGGTACGGGGTGTGCTGTGGCGCGGCGATCCGGGTGGTGGGCTGATCGGGGGCGCCGCCAGGGTGCGCAATGCGCTGGGTGGGGGGCTCCGGCGGTCCGGGGGGATATCCAGAACCCGTTGGCGGCTGGCCCGGCGGCGGCATCGTCACCTGCGCGATTCTATGCCCCGTGCTGGTATGCCCTACGGACTGCCGTGGCGGCCCACTCGATTGCGCAGCACACCGACGGTGTCGCGGACCGTGGGGACGGCGTCGATATCCAGATCGCACACCAGCAGCTGGGGGTCGTCGCCGGCGCTGGCCAGGACCTCGCCCAACGGGGAGGACACCAGGCTGCCGCCGACCCCGGTCGGGGCGCTGGCGGCCAGCCTCGGACCCGGATAGGCCTGGTCGGCGGCGGCGATAAAGCAGGCCGAATCCAGTGCCCTGGCCCTGGCCAGCAGCCGCCACTGGTCGAGTTTGCCGGGGCCGGCCGCCCAGGATGCGCTGACAGTAATCACCGACGCGCCGCGCTCGGCCAGCTCGGTGAACAGATACGGGAAGCGGATGTCGTAGCACAGCGTCACCCCGACACCGACCCCGTCGATATGCACCAGCACCGGCTCGCGGCCCGGGGCCACCGTCTGTGACTCGGTGAAGCCGAACGCGTCGTAGAGATGGATCTTGTGGTAGCTGGCCTCGTTGCCGCCGCCGGTGACCAGCAGCGTGTTGTGCAACCGCCCGTCCTCGGCCGGGGTGAACATGCCGGCGAAAACGGTGATGCCGGCCTCGGCCGCGATCTGCCGTACCGCATCGGCCCACCGCCCGTCGACGGGTTCGGCGACGTCGGCCAGTGGGACACCGAACCGGCACATGGTGGCCTCCGGGAACACCACTAGGCGGGCACCGGCGTCGGCGGCGCGACGGGTGCAGTCGGCGACCACCGCGAGGTTGGCGGCCGGGTCGGTGCCGGCCAGGATCTGCGCCAGGGCAATCCGCATGAGGTCAGCCTATCGGCGGGGCCACCGTCGCCCAGGACACCGTGAGCACCCCGTCGCGCGGGCTGCGGCGCTGCGGTCCCAGCGGCACCCCGGCGGCGGTCAACTGTTCCCTCATGGCCCGCCATCGGGCGCGTGCACCGAACACCGACTGCCCGGCCGATGTCGCCCAGGCGCGGTCGGCCGCGGCCAGCAGGGTGTGGATCGGCTGGCCCGGAACATTGTGGTGGATAAGCACTTTCGGCAACCGCTCGGCCAGATCCGACGGCCGTTCGATGGCCCGCGGATCACACGCCAGGGTGAGGCTTACCGGCCCGTCGCGGTCCAGCAGCACCCAGGCGCCCAGCCGGCCCAGCTCATCGCAGGTCCCGTCGACGATCAGCCCGCCCGGGGCCAGCCGCGAGGCCATGGTGCGCCAGGCCCCGGCCACCGCATCCTCGGGGTATTGGCGCAGCACGTTGAACGCTCGCACCAGCACCGGGCGCATACCGGCGAGCTCGAAGCCACCGATCCGGAACCCGACCCCGGGGTGGGCGTCTGCGGCGTCTTGGGCGTCGGCAACCCGCTGCGGGTCGATTTCCAGGCCCACCACCCGCAGGTCAGGCCGCAGCCGGCGCAACCGGGCGGCCAGCTCCAGCGTGGTGACCGGCAGACGCCCGTAGCCCAGGTCGACCACCACCGGATCGGCAGCGTCTTGCAGCGCGGCGCGCACCTGCGGGCAGTGCACCAGCCAGCGGTCGGCCCGGCGCAGCCGGTTGGCGCCGGTGGTGCCGCGGGTCGGCATCCCAACTGGATGGGACCGATTGTCTCGCTCCTCCTCCGGCGCTACCGCGCCGGCATCGTCGACTCGACGGCTAGCTATGACGTGCCACCCAGTCGGCGGTGAAATCGCCCTCCCGGGCGAAGAACTGCTTCAGACCGCCCACCATCAGCTGCTCGATCTGCCGGCCGACGATCGGCACCTTCACCCGGCAGGTACTGGTCAGCCGCATCTGGCTGCCGTCGGCGACATCGCTGAGCAGGTAGTCGCCGTGCACCTCGGCCGGCGCCGGAATATCGGCGCGGTAGCTGCCGGTGGCCTGCTGGGTGTCCGGCTGAAACGGGTCGAAATGCTGCACCCGGGTGACGGTGAACGACCCCGCCAGGAACGGCCGGGTGATCGTCGGGAAGTCCTGCGAGTTCAGGACGTGCGCAAAGGACACGTCGATGCCGGCGGCGCCGGAGGAGAAGCCGAGGAGATCGGTCTGCCCGGAGTTCTCCCGGTAGAACTCGATCAGGTCGTGCCAGTAATCGGCGGCGGCGAAGAATCGGTACATCTCGGCGGCCGGCACGTCGACCCCGATGTCGTAGACCACGCTGGCGGGCATGGACTAAACCTACCGCCGGATTTACCGATTCTCGGCGATCCACAAGGTGGTGAACTGCTGCTCATTGTTCAGCAGGTTCATCAGCTGGGCGCCGATGAATTTCTCCATCTTGCCGCCGACCAGGGGGATGCGTACCTCTACGGTGGCCCGCAGCGCGAGCCGGGCCCGTCGCTGCAACGGGCTGAGTTCGGCTTCGCCGTCCAGGGCGACCGGGGCGTTGTGGATGGAGCTGGAGACGGTGCCCTCGGCGACGCCATCGAAGAGCCCGGTCCAGGTTTCGGCCCGGCGGATGTGCAGGTCACCGCGGTGGAATTGCTGGATGATGCTGGGCAGCCGCTCGGCGCGCAACACCTGGGTGGTCACCACGTCGATGCCGCCATCGCGGCCCACCTCGAACACATCCAGGATCGCGTCGTCGGCGCCGGATTCGGCCAGCCGGGTCTCCCAGTACCGCCGGTCGCAGAACGCCTGGTGTACCTGAGCGGCGGTTCCGTCGTACTCGGTGGCCATGTCGAACGAACGCGGCATAGTTGGTGAGGCTACCGTTAGCCGGCGTGACCGGAGGGCAGGAGCGAAGCGACCCGGGAATTGGGATCAGCGGGAGTGCGCAGGTCGCACTGGATGTGCCGCTAGCGACGCTGACCACGCTGCGGGTCGGCCCGGTGGCGCGCCGGGTGATCACCGCTACCAGCGCCGAACAGATCGTGGCCACGCTGCGCGCCCTGGATCAGGCCGGGACTCCGGTGCTGGTGCTCGGCGGCGGGTCCAACGTGGTGATCGCCGACGACCTGACCGACCTGACCGTGCTGCGGCTGGCCAACTCGGAGATCACCGTCGAGGCGCCGCTGCTGCGGGCCGGGGCCGGTGCGGACTGGGATCGGGTGGTCGCCGCCGCGGTGCACGCCGGTCTCGGCGGACTCGAATGTCTTTCCGGCATACCGGGTTCGGCTGGCGCGACGCCGGTGCAGAACGTCGGGGCCTACGGCGTCGAGGTGGCCGACCGGCTGACCCGGGTCCGGCTGCTGGACCGTGCCACCGGGGAGGTGCGCTGGGTGGACGCGGACGAGCTGGGCTTCGGCTACCGGCACAGCGTGCTGAAGAACTCCTCGGCGGCCACCGTGCTGGAGGTGGAGTTCGCCCTGGACCCGGCCGGGCGCTCGGCCCCGGTGCGCTACGCCGAACTGGCCACCGCGCTGGGAGTGCCGGTCGGCGAAACCACTGATCCGCATCGGGTGCGCTCGACGGTGCTTGCCCTGCGTGCGGCCAAGGGCATGGTGCTCGATGACGCCGACCACGACACCTGGAGCGTCGGCTCGTTCTTCACCAACCCGGTCATCGACGCCGAGCACTTCGGGCGGGTGCAGGCCGCCGTCGACGGCCCGGTCCCGCACTATCCGGCGCCGGACGGGGTGAAGCTGGCAGCGGGCTGGCTGGTGGAGCGGGCCGGTTTCGGCAAGGGCTTCCCGGGGACCGGCCGCGCCAGGCTGTCCACCAAACACGCACTGGCGTTGACCAACCGCGGTGGGGCCAGCACCGCAGACGTGTTGGCGCTGGCCCGCACCGTGCGCGACGGGGTGCAATCGACGTTCGGGGTGCGGTTGGTTCCCGAGCCCGTATTGGTGGGCTGCGCGCTGTAACTTGGGTGGACGTGAGCGCCGAACATCCGCTGAAGCTGAGCCGGCGCCACGCGCTGGCGGCGGCCGCGGTGCTGGCCGCTCCTAACCTGCTCACCGGCTGCCTGCACCGCACCGGTCTCACCGCGGCCCCGGCCCCGCCCAAACCCGAAGTGACGTTCTCCCCGGCCGACGGCGCCAGCGGCATCGTGCCCACCGAACCAGTGAGCGTCGCGGTGAGCGACGGCTGGTTCCAGCACCTCGCGTTGACCAACGCCGCGGGCAAAGCGGTGGCCGGGTCGCTGACCCTGGACCGCACCGCCTTCACCGTCGCCGAACCGCTTGGCTACGGCGGTACCTACACCTGGAGCGGCTCGGTGGTGGGCCGCGACGGACAGGCCACCGCGGTGGCCGGGGTGTTCCACACGGTCACCCCGGATCGGGTGGTCAACGGCTGGTTCCAGCTCAACGACGGCCAGACCGTCGGCGTGGCCGCGCCGATCATCCTGCAGTTCGACGCACCGATCAGCGACAAGGCCACCGTCGAACGGGCGCTGACCGTCACCACCGACCCGCCCACCGAGGGCAGCTGGGCGTGGCTGCCTGACGAGGTGGCCGGCGCGCGGGCGCACTGGCGCAGCAAGGAGTACTTCGCGCCGGGCACCAAGGTGCACGTCGGCTCCAAGATCTACGGGGTGGCGTTCGGCGACGGGGCCTACGGCGCCGAAGACTTGACCCTGGACTTCGAGGTGGGCCGGCGCCAAGTGGTCAAGGCCTCGGCGCCGTCGCACCGCATCCAGGTGGTCACCGACGATGGGGTGATCATGGACTTCCCGTGCAGCTACGGCGAGGCCGACCTGCCTCGCAACGTCACCCGCAGCGGCATCCACGTGGTCACCGAGAAGTTCGCCGAATTCTTCATGTCCAACCCGGCCGCCGGCTATACGAACATCCACGAGCGTTGGGCGGTAAGGATTTCCAACAACGGGGAGTTCATCCACGCCAACCCGGCCAGCTCCGGTGCGCAGGGCAACACCAACGTCACCAACGGCTGCATCAACCTGTCCACCGAGGACGCCGAGCAGTACTTCTACTCCGCCGTCTACGGCGACCCGGTGGAGGTCACCGGCACCTCGATCCAGCTGTCCTACGCCGACGGCGACATCTGGGACTGGACCGTGGACTGGCCGTCGTGGACCGCGATGTCGGCGCTGTCGAAGGCCGGACCGGCCCCGATGCCGGTCAGTGCACCGGCCACCCCGACCGACGCGCCGACGCTATCGGGCACCCCGACCACCTCGACCCCGACTGCCGCGACCAGCCCGACGGCTACGACCGCCGAGACCCCGACCACCGACGCTGCAACCAACACGTCCAGCCCGGAGACCACCACGTCGAGCCCGGTGACCACCACGTCGAGCCCGGTGACCACGACGGCCGAGGCGACCGCGGAGACGGCGGCCGAAACCCCGGCGTCGGTCAGCCCCGGCGGTTGAACCGGCTGGCGCTGGCCTGATCGCGCGGGCGGATGACGATCTGGTCGATGTTGACGTGCGCCGGCCGGGACGCCACGAACCCGATCACCTCGGCGACGTCGTCGGCGGTCAGCGGCGTGATGCCGGCATAGACCTTCTCGGCGCGCTGCTCGTCGCCGCCGAAGCGCACCAGCGAGAACTCGGTTTGCACCGCGCCAGGAGCAATCTCGGTGAGCCGCACCGGCTTTCCCAGCAGCTCCCCGCGCAGGGTGCGGTGCAGCGCGGCCTGGGCGTGTTTGGCTGCGGTGTAGCCGGCCCCGCCGTCGTAGACCTCCAGCGCGGCGATCGAGGTCACCGTGACGATCAGGCCGTTACCGGAATCGATCAGCTTGGGCAGTAGAGCCCGGGTGACCCGCAGGGTGCCCAGCACATTGGTCTCCCACATCCAGCGCCAGTCGTCCAGGTCAGCCTCGGCGACCGGGGCCAGGCCCTTGGCGCCGCCGGCGTTGTTGACCAGGACGTCGACCCGCCCCAACCGGTCGGCCAGCGCCCGCACCGCGGTCTCATCGGTGACGTCGGCAGCCACCGCCGTCCCGCCGATCTCCTCGGCCAGACGCTGCACCCTTTCGGCCCGCCGGGCCACCGCGACGACGTGAAACCCAAGGGCGCCAAGGGTTCTCGCGGTCGCCTCACCGATGCCCGAGCTGGCGCCGGTGACCACCGCGACCCGTGAGTGTGCGTCCGAAATCTCTGTCATCGACATCGACTGTAGTGAGGATGTATGTTTTGCCGGTGTCCGGTACGAGTCTGACCAGCCCGCTGGTCGCGCGCTGTGCGTGTTGTTGTCCCGCATTCCGTCGCGCCTGACTCTGCCCGGACCACCGTCCCACCGGAGCGACGCGGCTCAATCCCCGCCAGCCATCGACTCTGTGAGGATTACCCGTGACCACCAGCCCCCGCATCGTGCATCCACTGCACAACCGCCACCACGTCGTCGCTCCCGCGCTGCGGGTCCCCGAGGCCGCGCCCGCGTCGGTGTTCGCCGCGGTACGCCAGCGCGGCCCGGTCGCTCGCGACTCCATCGCCGCGCTCACCGGGCTGTCGATCGCCACGGTCAACCGCCAGGTCAGCGCGCTGCTGGAAGCGCAGCTGCTGCGTGAGCGCCCGGATCTGACCGCCGCCGGCGCGATCGGGCGTCCGCGCATTCCGGTCGAGGTCAACCACGAGCCCTACCTGACCCTGGGCCTGCACATCGGGGCACGCACCACCAGCGTGGTGGCCAGCGACCTGTTCGGCCGCACCCTGGACGTGGTGGAAACCCCGACCCCGAGCGGCCCGCAGAGCGCCGCCCTGGATTCGCTGGCGGCCAGCGCGCGGCGCTACCTGGGTCGCTGGCAGCGCCGACGGCCGCTGTGGGTCGGGGTGGCGACCGGCGGCGTGGTGGACAGTGCCGGCGGTCAGGTGGACCATCCTCGCCTGGGCTGGAACAAGGCGCCGGTCGGCGCCGTCCTCGGTATGGCGCTGGGGGTGCCGGTGTCGGTGGCCTCGCATGTGGATGCGATGGCCGGCGCGGAGTTGCTGTTGGGCGCACGCCCGGCCCGGCAGCCCGACCACACCAGCAGCCTGTACGTGTACGCCCGGGAGACGGTCGGTTTCGCACTGGTGATCGGCGGTCGGGTGCACACCCCGGCCAGCGGTCCGGGCACCGTCGCCGGGCTGCCGGTGCACTCCGAGCTGCTGGCCGGCGGGGCGGGCCACCTGGAGGCCACCGTCAGCGACGAAGCGGTGCTGGCCGCGGCGCGCACATCTGGCGTGCTGCCGGCATCCGGGCCGAACTCCACGATCGCCGCGTTGGGCCGGCTGGCTCGCCAGGACGGTGACGGCGCCGGTGGCGCCGCGCGAGAACTGCTGACCGAACGGGCGCGGGTGCTCGGCGGTGCGGTGGCGTTGCTGCGCGATCTGCTCAACCCCGATGACCTGGTGGTCGGCGGTCAGGCGTTCACCGAATATCCGGAGGGGATGCCGGAGCTGCGCAGTACGTTCGCGCAGCGTTCGCTGCTGGCGCACCGCGATATCCGGGTGACGATGTTCGGCAACCGGGTGCAGGAGGCCGGGGCCGGGGTGGTGTCGCTGAGCAGCCTTTACGCCGATCCGCTTGGGGCGCTGCGCCGCTCGCAGCACCGCCGGTCCGCGTGCGCGGTGTAAAGATGGTTGAGTGCGGCATCCCCGGGATCTGACCGACGCGCGCACCGATGTGCGTGCCCGGCCCCGCAGGGTCGCGGTGCTCTCGGTGCACACCTCCCCGCTGGCCCAACCCGGAACCGGCGACGCCGGTGGGATGAATGTCTACGTCCTGCAGACCGCGCTGCATATGGCGGCCCGCGGCGTCGAGGTGGAGATCTTCACCCGGGCTACGTCGTCGGCCGACGAGCCGGTGGTCGCGGTGGCGCCCGGGGTGCTGGTGCGCAACATCGCCGCCGGGCCGTACGAAGGCCTCGACAAGTACGACCTGCCGACCCAACTGTGTGCCTTCACCGCCGGCGTGCTGCGGGCCGAAGCCAACCACGAGCCGGGCCACTACGACGTGGTGCACTCGCACTACTGGCTGTCCGGCCAGGTGGGCTGGCTGGCCCGGGACCGCTGGGCGGTGCCGCTGGTGCACACCGCGCACACCCTGGCTGCGGTCAAGAACGCCGCGCTGGCCGACGGCGATGCTCCCGAACCGCCGCTGCGCGCGGTCGGTGAGCAGCAGGTGGTCGACGAAGCCGACCGGCTGATCGTCAACACCGAAGCCGAAGCGCGCCAACTGGTTTCGCTGCATCACGCCGACCCGTCCCGGATCGACGTGGTACATCCGGGGGTGGATCTGACGATGTTCACTCCGGGGGACCGAGGGCAGGCTCGCGCCGCGCTTGGCCTGCCTGCCGATGAACCCGTCGTCGCCTTCGTGGGGCGTATCCAGCCGCTGAAGGCCCCGGACGTGCTGCTGCGGGCGGCCGCGCTGTTGCCGGTCGGGCCGTCCGGCCCGGTCCGGGTGGTGATCGCCGGCGGGGCCTCAGGCAGCGGACTGTCCGCCCCGGACAGCTTGGTCCGACTGGCCGACGAGCTGGGCATCGCCGATCGGGTGAGTTTCCTTGCGCCGCAACCGGGTGAGCGGCTGGCGCAGGTGTACCGGGCCGCCGATCTGGTGGCCGTGCCGAGCTACTCGGAATCCTTCGGGCTGGTCGCCGTCGAGGCGCAGGCCTGCGGAACGCCGGTGGTCGCCGCGGCGGTGGGCGGGCTTCCGGTGGCGGTGGCTGACGGGCGCAGCGGCACCCTGGTCGACGGGCACGACCCGCGGCAGTGGGCGGCAGCGATCGCCGCGCTGCTGGCCGCCGATCCCGTCGCGCTGAGCCGGGCGGCCGTCGCGCACGCCGGAGGGTTCTCCTGGGACCACACCGTCGACGGCCTGCTGGCCAGCTACGGCAAGGCGATGGCCGACTACGGTCGGCGCCACCGGCGCGGCGCCGCACCGGATCTCACCGCCAGGCGGGCCACCCGGCGGTGGAACATCCGCCGCGGAGTGCGCACGTGAGCGACGTGAGCGATCCGCGTCCGGCCGCGGCGTCGGCCCGGCGGATCATCGAAGAGACGCTGACCGAGCACGGCCTGACCTTCACCGGCTACCAGGGCGCGCACGGCGGGCTGCCCGGACTGATCGTGGAACTGCCCGGCGAGCGCAAACTGATCACCAACACACTGCTGAGCATCGGCGAACATTCGGTGCGGGTGGAGGCGTTCGTCTGCCGGCGCCCCGACGAGAACCACGAGGGTTTCTACCGCTACCTGCTCAAACGCAACCGCCGGCTCTACGGGGTGGCCTACACCCTGGATAACGTCGGCGACGTCTATCTGGTCGGCCGCATCGCGCTGGATGTGCTCAACGCCGAGGAGATCGACCGGGTGCTGGGCCAGGTGCTCGAAGCCGTCAACAGTGACTTCAACCCGCTGCTGGAACTCGGCTTCGCCACCTCGATCCGCAAGGAGTGGGCGTGGCGGGTGTCCCGCGGGGAGTCGCTGAAGAACTTGGCGGCTTTCGAACATCTTGTCCGCGAAGACGACGATTCAACTAGTGACGGCTCTGCCGTGCGCGGCGACCCAGTCGTTGACTGACTCGACGGAGGCGGGCTTGGGGGGTGTCTCACCGTTCTTCGCCATGTCGTCGAGCACAAACCGCACCAGGTCACGGATGCCGGCTAGCGCTTGCTCGGGGTTGCGGTCCAGGTGGGACAGATAGCTGCCGAACTCCAGCGTCGTGCCGACGAACTCCCGGTCAGGCTCGGACCACGACACCAGGTAGGTGTACTCGTCATGCTTCATTGCCGGTTTCTTCCTGGTCGGTCTCTGCTGCTAGCTCCGCAAGCTTGTCGATTGCGTCCAATAGCTGCTCTACCTGGTATTCCTTGGCCTTGCCGTTGGCATTCTGCAAGTTCACTCTAGGCGTGATGAACGGTGTTGGGAACACATGGTGACTTCCGCGCTGACGGAAATCGCCGAAGTAGTGTTGGGCCACCGCTATCGCGTCGGCGAATCGAATCCCCGAGGGATTGGTTCGCATCTTGGCGACGATCTTGCCGATATTGCGGCCCATGCCCCGTTCCTACAACCCGGTACCGACAAACGCTGACCGGCAGCAGTCGGCAACCCGTCGTGAGACACTTCGACCATGGCTGACGGTGATTGCACGCTGATCCTGCTCCGGCACGGCGAGAGCCAGTGGAACGCACTGAATCTGTTCACCGGCTGGGTGGACGTCGACCTCACCGACAAGGGCCGCGCCGAAGCGGTCCGGGCCGGTGAACTGATCGCCGGGCTGGACCGTCAACCCGACGTGCTCTACACCTCGCTGCTGCGCCGCGCCATCACCACCGCGAACCTGGCGTTGGATGCCGCCGACCGGCATTGGATTCCGGTGCACCGCGACTGGCGGCTCAACGAACGGCACTACGGCGCGCTGCAGGGCCTGGACAAGGCCGAGACCAAGGCCAAGTACGGCGACGAGCAGTTCATGAAATGGCGGCGCAGCTACGACACCCCGCCGCCGCCGATCGAGCGAGGCAGCGAGTTCAGCCAGGACCGCGATCCGCGCTACGCCGACATCGGCGGCGGCCCGCTCACCGAGTGCCTGGCCGACGTGGTGGCCCGATTTGTGCCGTACTTCGAGCAGACCATCGCGCCGGACCTTGCCGCCGGCAAGACCGTGCTGATCGCCGCGCACGGCAATTCCCTTCGGGCACTGGTGAAATACCTCGACGGGATGTCCGACGACGATGTTGTCGGCCTGAACATCCCCACCGGAATCCCGCTGCGCTACGACCTGGACGCCGACCTCAAACCGCTGGTGCCCGGCGGCAGCTATCTGGACCCGGAAGCCGCCGCGGCCGGTGCCGCCGCCGTGGCCAACCAAGGCGGTAAGTAGAACCCGCGGTGAACAGCCGCTGAACTCGTCGTTGGGTACCGCTTGAGGTTTTTCTGTGGTGTCCGCGGTGCGTACGCTTTTCGGCGTGAGTGTCAGTGCGGTCGCGCTGTGCGTCGCCGTCGCGATCCTGCTCGGCGTCGCGGCCGGCATGGCGATCGGCCGGTGGCGCGCCGCCGACCCACGAGGGCCGCGGAAGGCCGCCCAGGCCGGGATGACGGTGTCGGAGGTGCTGCAGCGGGTGGTGTCTTCCGCCCCGGTCGGTGTGGTGGTGGTCGACCCACTGCGCGACGTGGTGGTCAGCAACCACCGGGCCGTCGAGCTGGGCCTGGTGCGCGACGGACTGCTCGACGACCGGGTGTGGGCCGCCGCGCAACGCACACTGGCCAGCGGCGCCGACGTCGAGGTCGATCTATCGGCGCCGGGCGGTGCGGCGGGCCGGCGCTCGGGGCTCTCGGTACACGCCCACGTCCGGCTGCTCAGCGCCGAGCGGCCACGGCTCACCGTCGTCTATCTCGACGACCAGTCCGAGCAGGCCCGGATGGAGGCCAGTCGCCGGGACTTCGTGGCCAACGTCAGCCACGAATTGAAGACACCGGTGGCGGCGATGGGCGTGCTCGCCGAAGCCCTGCTGGAATCCAGCGACGACCCCGACACCGTTGTGCACTTCGGGCGCAAGTTGCACGCCGAGTCGCGGCGGCTGGCCAACATGGTCGGCGAGCTGATCGAGCTCTCTCGTCTGCAAGGTGCCGAACGGTTGCCGGATCTGGTGGCAGTGGATGTGGATTCTGTCGTTCAGGAAGCGATTTCGCGGCACAAGGTGGCCGCCGACAACGCCGACATCACCATCGACACCGACGCGCCCAGCGGGCTTCAGGCACTCGGTGACCAGGGCCTGCTGGTGACCGCGGTGGCCAACCTGATCTCGAATGCGATCGCGTACTCGCCGGACTCGTCGACGGTGTCGATCAGCCGTCGCGGCCACCGAGACGAAGTGGAGATCGCCGTCACCGACCGTGGCATCGGCATCGCTCTGGCTGACCAGGAGCGGGTGTTCGAGCGGTTCTTCCGGGTGGACAAGGCCCGATCCCGGGCCACCGGCGGCACCGGTCTCGGGCTGGCCATCGTCAAGCACGTCGCCGCCAACCACAACGGCAACATCCGACTGTGGAGCCGGCCCGGCACCGGTTCCACATTCACCTTGTCGGTGCCCGCCTACCGCGCCACCGACGGCGAAGACACCGAAGAACAGGAGGCGCAGTGACCCGGGTGCTGATCGTCGAAGATGAGGAGTCGCTGGCCGATCCGCTGGCGTTTCTGCTTCGCAAGGAGGGCTTCGAGACCACGGTGGTGGCCGACGGCCCGTCCGCGCTGGCCGAGTTCGACCGGGCCGGCGCCGACATCGTGCTGCTGGACCTGATGCTGCCCGGGATGAGCGGCACCGACGTGTGCAAACAGCTGCGGGCCCGCTCCAGCGTGCCGGTGATCATGGTGACCGCCCGGGACAGCGAGATCGACAAGGTGGTGGGGCTGGAACTCGGCGCCGACGACTACGTGACCAAGCCGTACTCGGCGCGCGAGTTGATCGCCCGGGTCCGTGCGGTGCTGCGCCGGGGGGCGGAAGCCGAGGATCTGAGCGAGACGGTGCTGGAGGCCGGGCCGGTCCGGATGGACATCGAGCGACACATCGTCAAGGTCGACGGCGATCCGGTTGCGTTGCCGCTCAAGGAGTTTGACCTGCTGGAATATCTGATGCGCAATAAGGGCCGGGTGTTGACCCGCGGTCAGCTGATCGACCGGGTCTGGGGTGCGGACTATGTGGGGGACACCAAGACCCTCGATGTGCACGTCAAGCGGCTGCGCTCCAAGATCGAGACCGACCCGGCCAATCCGGTTCGCTTGGTGACGGTGCGTGGGCTGGGCTACAAGCTGGAAGGGTAAGTACGGGGGATGAGCGAGACGATGGACAGTCAGCGGATTCCCGGCGGGGTGGTGCATGCGCTGCCGTCTGATCTGAGTTCGGCGTTGACCGCCAACGCCGTCGCGCTGGCGGCCTGGAACGACATCACCCCGCTGGCCCGCAACGAGTTCATCTGCTGGGTCGAGGACGCCAAGCAGGCGAAGACCAGGGAGCGGCGCATCCGCCGCACTCAGGAGGAACTGGAAGAGGGCAAACGCCGGCCCTGCTGCTGGCCGGGCTGCAAGCACCGCGAACGTACCGGGAAGGCTTAACTAGACTAGTTAGCTTCCGGAGCTTGCCGCGCGGGTAGCCGGGTGCACGGCGATCAATGGAAAACCATTGCGCAGCTTGCACATTGACGCTAACTCGGCGTAGGCCTTCTCGCCGAGCAGTTCGGTGAGTTCGGCGGCATAGGACTTCCACACCGGTTTGGCGCCGACGTGTGCGGCCGGGTCTCCGGTGCAGTACCAGTGCAGATCCTCCCCGCCTTCACCCCAGCCGCGGCGGTCGTACTCGGTGATCGTGGTTTTGAGGATCTGGCTGCCGTCCGGCCGGGTCACCCACTCCTGGCTGCGTCGGATCGGCAGCTGCCAGCACACCTCGGGTTTCATCGTCAGCGGTTCCACCCCCAGCTTCAGGGCCTTGCTGTGCAGCGCACAGCCGATGCCGCCGGCGAAGCCGGGACGGTTGAGAAAGATGCAGGCGCCCTTGACCTTTCGGGTGCGCAGGTTGGGCTGGTCCTCGTACTCGTCCATTTCCAGGTAGCCCTTGCGGCCCAGGCCCTTGTCGCGCAACTGCCAGTCTTCGTCGGTCAGCAGGGCCACCGCGTCGTCCAGCTTGGCGCGGTCGTCGTCGTCGGACAGGAACGCGCCGTGCGAACAGCAGCCGTCGTCCGGGCGTCCGGCCACCGTGCCCTGGCAGGCCGGGGTGCCGAACACGCAGGTCCAGTTGGACAACAACCAGGTCAGATCGGCGGCGATGAGATGTTCGGGATTGGCCGGATCGTAGAACTCGATCCACTCGCGGGGAAAGTCCAGGTCGACCTCGCCGGGATGCCTGCGTGTCACGGGGCTAGGTTAGTAGCCGTGCGATTGGGCGTGCTCGATGTGGGCAGCAACACAGTGCATCTGCTGGTGGTCGATGCGCACCGCGGCGGGCACCCGACGCCGATGAGTTCCACCAAGGAGCCGTTGCGCCTGGCCGAGTCCATCGATGAGTCCGGCAAGCTCACCCGCCGGGGTGCGGACAAACTGGTCGCCACCGTCGACGAGTTCGCCAAGATCGCCGCCAGCTCCGGATGTGCCGATGTGATGGCGTTCGCCACTTCGGCGGTGCGTGACGCGCGCAACTGCGACGACGTGCTGAGCAAGGTGCGCGCCGAGACCGGGGTGGACGTTCGGGTGCTCTCCGGGGTCGACGAGTCGCGGCTGACGTTCCTGGCGGTACGGCGCTGGTACGGCTGGAGCGCGGGGCGGATCACCGCGTTGGACATCGGCGGCGGATCGCTGGAGCTGTCCACCGGGGTGGATGAGGAGCCCGATGTCGCGTTGTCGGTTCCGCTGGGCGCCGGACGGCTGACCAGGGAATGGCTTTCCGACGACCCGCCCAGCCGGCGGCGGATCGCGATGCTGCGGGACTGGCTGGACACCGAACTCGCCGATGCCGCCAAAGTGATGCTGGACGGCGCACCGCCGGATCTGGCGGTGGGCACCTCCAAAACCTTCCGGTCGCTGGCCCGGCTGACCGGGGCGGCGCCGTCGGCGGCCGGGCCGCGGGTGCAACGTGTCCTGACCGCCAACGGCCTGCGGCAGCTCATTGCTTTCATCTCTAGGATGACCACTGCAGACCGTGCCGAGTTGGAAGGGGTCAGCGCCGAACGGGCGCCGCAGATCGTGGCCGGCGCACTGGTGGCGGAGGCGACTATGCGAGCGCTGTCGTTGGATTCGGTGCAGATTTGCCCGTGGGCACTGCGGGAGGGCGTCATCCTGCGCCGGCTGGACAGCGAGGCCGACGAGGCCGAACGAACCGATGCGGTGTCCACGGCCGCGGGCCGATCGAGAGGCGAGACACGATGAGCGAGTCAGAGGACAACACCCGGCCGGTTTCGGTCGCCGAATTGCTGGCCCGCAACGGCACTATCGGCGCCCCGCCGATGGGTGGGCATCGTCGCCGGCGGCGGCGCAACGCGGTCAGTGTCGCCGAGCTGACCGGCGAGATCCCGGTGTACCAGACCGGGGAAATGCCTGTCGTCGATGACGACGACCTGGCCGAACTCGGTGAACCGTATGAGTCTGACGACTCCGCCGAACCGGCCGAGCTGATCGAGCAGCCGGCCGATACGGCCCTGGACGCGACCCCGGATGCGTCGCCGATCGTCGAGTACCCGGCCACCGAGGTGGTCTATGCCAGTGCGGCCACCGACTACTACGCGGCCACCGATTACCAGCAGACCGATGCGCCGGCCGCCGAGCCGGTGCACCCGGCCGCACCGGAGGCCGCCACCGAGGCGGTGCCGGTTGAACGGGCCCGCCCGGCCGGGGTCCGCCCACCGCGCTCGCGTATCCCGCTGCCGACCCGGCGGCGCGGGCCGGAACGCAGCTACGACCCCCGGCCGCGGCGGCGCTCCACGGAGGCCGAGCAGATGGCCTACGACCCGGTCGACGATCCGGCCCGGCTGACAGACGTGGCCGACACGCCGGCCCCGGAACCCGAGGATCGGCGCCCCGCTTGGCCGGTGTCCACCAGCACCCTGTTCTCCGGGGAGACGGTGGCCGACGATCTGGCCCGCCGCGGCCTGACCGACGCCGATGAGGATGACGAGCAGTTCTTGCGGTCACCGGCCCGAGTCGAGGATCAGGGCCAGACCGGGGTTGAGGCCCGGGTCGATGCAGAGCCCGACGACGAGGATCGCGGCCTGTTCGGCAAGGTGTGGGGTTCGGTGGTGGCCATCGGGCAGTCGCTGCTGGCGGTGCTGTTCGGCGCCGGGTTGTTCATCGCGTTCGACCAGCTGTGGCGATGGAACAACATTGTCGCCCTTGCGCTTTCGACCCTGGTGATCGTCGCCCTGGTGGTCGGGGTCCATGTGGTGCGCAAGACCGAGGACTTCATCAGCATCCTCATCGCGGTGGCGGTCGGGATCTTGATCACCTTCGGTCCGCTGGCTTTGCAGTCGACCTGATCGCCCCGTGCGTCCTGCGATCAAGGTCGGCCTGTCGACCGCGTCGGTTTACCCGCTGAAGGCCGAAGCGGCTTTCCGGTGCGCCGCCGAACTCGGTTACGACGGCGTCGAACTGATGGTGTGGGCCG
The DNA here is from genome assembly GCA_964413455.1 of uncultured Mycobacterium sp. Taxonomy (GTDB): domain Bacteria; phylum Actinomycetota; class Actinomycetes; order Mycobacteriales; family Mycobacteriaceae; genus Mycobacterium. Next base: position 21,570 of record CAYPTG010000006.1, read on the forward strand.
AACCGGTCAGTCAGGACGCCGCGGCCATCTCCCGGCTCTCCCGGCGCTACCGGATGCCGGTGCTGTCGGTGCACGCACCGTGCCTGCTGATCTCCCAGCGAGTGTGGGGTCCGGACCCGGTGCTCAAGCTGGACCGCAGTGTGGAGACCGCCGAGCAGCTGGGTGCCCAGACGGTGGTGGTGCACCCGCCGTTTCGCTGGCAGCGTCGCTACGCCGAGGGTTTCAGCGAGCAGGTGGCCCGGCTGGAGGAACACAGCGATGTGATGGTCGCGGTGGAGAACATGTTCCCGTTTCGCGCCGACCGGTTCTTCGGTTCCGGCCAGTCATCGATCGAACGGATGCGCCGACGCGGCGGACATCCGGGTGCGGGGGTGTCGGCGTTCGCCCCGTCCTATGACCCGCTGGACGGCGGGCACGCGCACTACACCCTGGACCTCTCGCACACCGCCACCGCCGGCACCGATGCGCTGGACATGGCCCGCCGGATGGGGTCCGGGCTGGTGCATCTGCATTTGTGTGACGGCAACGGCGCGTCCACCGACGAACACCTGGTGCCCGGGCGCGGCACCCAGCCGACCCACGAGGTGTGCCAGATGCTGGCCGGCAGCGACTTCACCGGCCATGTGGTGCTTGAGGTCACTACCTCCGGCGCTCGCAGCAAGGCCGAACGCGACGGTCTGCTCTCCGAATCGCTAGAGTTCGCCCGCACTCACCTGCTGCGCTGAGTGACGAGAGGACGGGGCCGCTTGGACTCATCAGTCACACCGCTGTTCGCCGACGCGATGGCGCTGCGCCCGCTGGACGGTGCACCCGGCCGGTATGCCGGCCGGCTGTCCGCGGACTGGACCATCGGCCCTAACGTGCATGGCGGGATGCTGGTTGCGTTGTGCGCCAACGCGGCCCGGCAGGCCTACGCCGGCGACCCGAGCGTCCAGCCGGTGGCGATTTCGGCGAACTTCCTGTCCGCGGTCACTCCCGGCGAGGTCATCCTGAGCACCGTTGTGCGCAAGCGGGGCCGGCGGATCGGCCTGGTGGATGTCGAGCTGGTAGCCGGTGACCGGGCCTGCGTGCGTGCGGTGGTCAATCTCGGCGACCCCGAGCATCTGGCCGAGCCGCTGTTCATCAACAACCCGGTGATCGACCGGATGAGCCCGCAGCCGCCGCCGCAGGTGCCGGTGATCGGGCCCGGGCACCCGGCCGCCGACATCAACCACCTGGCCCGTGGCTGCGATATTCGCCTGCTGGTCAGCGACTCCGTCGGCCCCGGGGAGGCCCCGGCGTTCCAGGTGTGGGCGCGCCCGCGGCTGGGCGAGGTCGACGAGCTGTTCGCGCTGATGTGCGGGGACATTTCGCTGCCGGTGCCCTTCGCGGTGGGCCGCCGCGGGTGGGCGCCGACCGTGCAGCTGACCGCCTACCTGCGCGGGCTGCCCGCCGACGGGTGGCTGCGGGTGCTGTGCACCACCGCCCAGATCGGCCAGGACTGGTTCGACGAAGATCACACCGTGGTCGACAGCGCCGGGCGGATCGTCGTGCAAACCCGGCAACTGGCCATGGTGCCGGCGCAGTAGGGTTGCGCCATGGCCAGGATCGCGATCGTCGGCGGCGGCAATATGGGCGAGGCGCTGCTCGCCGGGATTCTGCGGGCGGGCCACCCCGCCAAGCATCTGGTGGTGGCCGAAAAGGGCGCCGAGCGGGCCGACTACCTGGCCCAGACCTATGCGGTACGAGTGGCGCCGCTGAGCGAGGCGCTGGAGAACGCGGCATTCGTGATTCTGGCGGTTAAACCCGGCGACGTGGAGTCGGTGGTCGCCGAGATTGCCGCCGCGGCAACCACCGCCGAACGCGACAGCGACGAGCAGGTGCTGGTCAGTGTGGTGGCGGGGGTGACGACGGCGTTCTTCGAGTCCCGGCTGCTGGCCGGTTCCCCGGTGATCCGGGTGATGCCCAACGCCCCGGCGCTGGTCGGTGCGGGAGTCAGTGCGCTGGCCCCGGGACGGTTCGCGACCGCCGAGCAGCTGGCCGAGGCCGCTGAGCTGTTCCGCAGCGTCGGCGACGCGTTGATCGTCACCGAGAGTCAGATCGACGCGGTGACCGCGGTGTCGGGCTCCGGCCCGGCGTATTTCTTCCTGTTCGTGGAGGCGTGGGTGGACGCGGGGGTGGCCGCCGGGCTGAGCCGTCCGGTGGCCACCGAGTTGGCGGCGCAAACCATGGCCGGCTCGGCGGCGATGTTGCAGGACCGGATGCAAGCGACCTCCGGTGGACGCCCGGACACCACTGCGGCCGAACTGCGGGCCATCGTCACCTCGCCGGGTGGGACCACCGCGGCTGGCCTGCGTGAACTGGAGCGGGGCGGGCTGCGCGCGGCCGTCGCCGATGCCGTGCAGGCCGCAAAAACCCGCTCTGAGCAGCTCGGAATTACATCAGAGTAGTTCTAAATTTTCGGGTGGATTAACAAACACCCGTCGCAGTAACCCCATTGGCCACGCTATTGTCCTCGTATAAGCACGGGTCGGTGCCAGCGGTGGGGAAGCCGCTGGGACCCCCCGCGCCCGACGGATTGGGTTGCGATGACGTCAATGAACGGACCCTCGGCGCGCGATTCCGCCGCCGCTAAATCGGCGCGTGATGCCGGTCCGGCCGAGGGTCAGCCGGTCACCCGTACGCAATTTTTGACCGTTGCCGAGGTGGCCTCGTTGATGCGGGTCAGCAAGATGACGGTCTACCGGCTGGTGCACAACGGTGAGCTGCCGGCCGTTCGGGTGGGGCGTTCGTTCCGGGTGCACGCCAAGGCCGTGCACGACCTGGTGGCGACGTCCTACTTTGACGCCGGGTAAGGTAAGCCCGACATAGTCCGCCCCGGCGTGGGGGGTGTTTTGGTTCTTAGGGAGCGGAGTTCG
>CAYPTG010000007.1:0-23303 GCA_964413455.1 uncultured Mycobacterium sp.
GAACCAGTCCGCGGGCCAGCCGCATCCCGATCACCGGAAGCGCCGCCGGCGGCTTGTGCACCCCGGTCCGCCCGCTCGGCGGCGGCAGCGCGGTGGCCCCGGGCAGCACCACCGCGTCGGGGTACTGCTGCCGTAGCGCCCGCACATCGGGCAGGGCGGACTCGAGGATGGAGAAGATGTGCTCCGGGCCGGCCAGGAAGTCCTCGATCGCCTTGTTCTGAATGGCCACGGTCGAATACTCAAGGCACAGCAGGTGTTTCAGGGTTGCTTTCAGCGAGCTCTTGATCAGCCCGTTCACCGGGGCGTCCCAGTGCAGGGCGGAAACCACCAGCCGGTTGCGCAGGTGGAAGTAGGCCTGCCAGTCGATGGCGTCGTCCTTGTCGCTCCACGCCATATGCCAGATCGCGGTGCCCGGCATGGTGACGGTGGGGTAGCCGTGCTCACCGGCGCGCAGCCCGTAGTCGGCGTCGTCCCATTTGATGAACAGCGGCAGCGGCTGGCCCAGCTCTTCGGCGACCCGGCGCGGGATCATGCACATCCACCAGCCGTTGTAGTCGACGTCGATACGCCGGTGCAGCAGCTTGCTGTGGCCGTCTTCGTCATCGCCGTCCAGCGGGTACTGGGCGAAGTCGTGGTCGTATTCGGTGTGCGGGGCGTTGGTCCACATGAAGTTGGACCGGTCGACGATCTCGCCCATCACATGCAGGTGCGAGGGCTCCTGCAGGTTCAGCATCTGGCCGCCGACCAGGGTCGGCACCTTGGCGAACCGGCTCAGCGCCAGCGCCCGCAAGATCGAATCCGGTTCGATGCGGATGTCGTCGTCCATGAACAGGATCTGTTCGCAGGAGGTGTTTTTCAGCGCCTCGTACATCACCCTGCTGTAGCCACCGGAGCCACCGAGGTTGGGTTGGTTGTGGATGGACAGGCGGCTGCCGAGCGCGGAGGCGGCCGCGGCGAAGCCGGGGTGATCCTTGGCCTTGTCGGTGCCCTGGTCGGCGACGATTACCGCGCCGATGACCTGGTCTACCAGCGGGTCGGAGACCAGTGCGGCCAGGGCGTTGACGCAGTCCGCCGGTCGGTTGAAGGTGGGGATGCCGACCGCGACGTCGGCCCGCCCGGGCGCATCCACCGGCGCGTACCAGGCGGCGCTGTGCACGGTGGTTTTGGTGTCGGTGGTGATGTCGAACCAGATCCAGCCGCCGTCTTCGAAGGGCGCCAGCTCGATCTCGAACTCGGCTGCTGCCGGTGCGGCGCCGTCGCTGATGATCTCGGTGCCGCCCAGGCTGATTCGGGCTCCGTTGGCCTTGGAGCGGTAGGCGTCGACCCGGGCCGAGCCGGTGAGCTCGACGCGCAGCGTCACCGACGTCAGTGTCGACCAGCGCCGCCAGTAGCTGGCCGGGAACGCGTTGAAGTAGGTGGCGAAGGACACCTCGGATTCCGCGCCGATCTGCAAGGTGGTCCGGCTGGTGGCGTGGGCGCGCCGGGCGTTGGTCGTCGACTCCTCGATGTAGAGCTTGCGGACGTCCAGCGGCTCGCCGGGGCGCGGCAGGATCACCCGTTGCAGCAGGCTTACCGCCCGGGATTGGCCCGTGCCGACCGGGCCGGCGGGGGTCTGGCTCATGTGGTGCCGCTTTCGTCGTCCGTGAGCGGCGCACCGTCGCGCAGGTGCGGCGCCAGGATGTTGTCATACATGTTCAGCGCGCTGGCGATGGCCATGTGCATGTCCAGGTACTGATAGGTGCCCAGCCTGCCACCGAACAGCACCCGCGCGGCAGCGGTCTCGGCTTTGGCGCGGGCCCGGTAGCCGGCCAGCAGCGTCCGGTCGGACTCGGTGTTGATCGGGTAGTACGGCTCGTCGTCGGCTTCGGCGAACCGGGAGTACTCGCGCATGATGACGGTCTTGTCGGCCGGGTAGTCGCGCTCCGGGTGGAAATGGCGGAACTCGTGAATGCGGGTAAAGGGGACATCGGCGTCGTTGTAGTTCATCACCGGGGTGCCCTGGAAATCGCCGCGATCGAGCACCTCAAGTTCGAAATCCAGTGTGCGCCAGCCTAACCGGCCCTCGGCGTAGTCGAAGTAGCGGTCCAGCGGCCCGGTATAGACAACGGGAGCCGACGGGTTCGCTTTCCGGAGTTCCGCGCGTACGTCGAACCAATCGGTGTTGAGCCGTACTTCGATCCGATCGTCGGCGGCCATATTGCGCATCCACGCGGTGTAGCCGTCGGCCGGCAGACCTTCGTAGCTGTCGTTGAAATAACGGTTGTCGAAGGTGTAGCGGACCGGCAGTCGGCTGATGGTCGAAGCCGGGAGTTCCTTGGGGTCGGTCTGCCACTGCTTGGCCGTGTAGTCCTTGACGAACGCCTCGTAGAGCGGCCGCCCGATCAGCGAGATGGCCTTCTCCTCAAAGTTGGCGGGGTCGATCCCCGCCATTTCAGAGGCCTGCTCGGCGATTAGCGCGCGGGCCTCCTGCGGGCTGAAGTAACGGCCGAAGAACTGCGACACCAGGCCCAGGCCCATCGGGAACTGGTAGGCCTGCCCGTCATGCATGGCGAACACCCGGTGCTGATAGCCGGTGAAGTCGGTGAACTGCCGGACGTAGTCCCAGACCCGCTTGTTGGAGGTATGGAACAGGTGCGCGCCGTAGCGGTGGATCTCGATACCGGTCTGCGGTTCACGCTCGGAGTAAGCGTTGCCGCCGATATGCGAACGGGTCTCGACGACCAGGACGCGTTTGTCGAGTTGGCTGGCCGCCCGCTCGGCGATGGTCAGCCCGAACAGCCCCGAGCCGACGACAAACAGGTCGTACTGGTCCGGGGATGAGCCGCTGGAGGCTCCGGCGGGCAGGCGCGGGGCGTCCGGGGGGGAGGCAGAAGCGGGCGAATTCATCGGCACTACGTTATCGGACCCCGTCGGCGTGAAATCCAACGACAAACCGGGTCGGCCCACACAAAAGACCCGTATCAAGCGGCCTGGACCGGTCACGGAGACACATCGGAATGTCGCGATTGGTTCACGATTCCGCATCGTCACTCCAGTCTCATCAATCCCAATCGTAACATCGGATTCGTCAGCTTCGGACCGGCGCGATTCACCGGCTCGCCGGCTGGCCAAGAGGTTCCGAACGAGAACCGTGTAGTCGCAGAGTGATTGAGGAGACTTCCGTGCCGAACCAACGTCGACACAAGATTTCGACCACCATGAGTGCGGTCGCGGCCCTGGCCGTCGCCAGCCCGTTCGCGGTGATCGGCGTGCTGGAGCTGACTTCCGCGCAGAAGGCGTCGCAGCAGCCGGAGTTCACCCGTGCCGCCGTGGTCACCGATCTGCCCAACGAGATCATGTCCGCGCTGCAAGCCGGGCTCTCCCAGTTCGGGGTCAATCTGCCGCCGCTGCCCACCGGGCTCAGCCCAGCCGGTGCCCAGCCGCAGAGCGGTCCGCTGACCGCACCCGCCTTGACCACCCCGAGCCTCACTACCCCGAGTCTCACCACTCCCGGCCTGACTACGCCGGGGCTGACCACCCCGGGCCTGGCCACACCTGAACTGGCCACACCGGGTCTGACTACGCCGGGCCTGGCCACGCCGGGGCTCACCACCCCGGGCCTGACCACCCCGGAGCTCGCCGCCCCCGGTCTGACCACCCCCGGGCTCACCACCACGGACCTGACCGCACCGTCGGCGCTCACCCCGGCGCTGACCGACCCGGCACTGACGAATCCGGGTCTGACCACCCCGGGTATCGGACTGCCCACCGATCCGATCAGTACGCCGTTGAGCCCGGCGGCCGGCACCTATCCGATCCTCGGCGATCCGTCATTGACCCTCGGGAGCGCACCCGCGCCGGCCAACGGCGGCATCATCGGCGATCTGAGTAGTGCGGCCAACCAGCTGGGCGTCGGTCAGGCCATGGACCTGCTCAAAGGTGTGGTCGTGCCGGGTATCAACCAGGCCATCCAAAACGCCGCCCCGGCTGCCGCGGCTGCAGCCCCGGCCGTCGAGGCCGCGGCACCGGTGGCCGAGGTGGCGGCAGCCCCCGTGGTCGAAGCCGCAGGTGAGGTCGCCGACGCCGGGTAAATCCCCACGAGAACGGCATCGCGAGTCACATAATCCCCAATTGTCCGTGTCGAAACGCTGGTAACAGTCGGCGCATACGTAACATCGCGATGTGCCGAGCCGCCGTCCCGCACCGACGATCCTGTTCACCGCTATCGCGGCGAGTGTCGTGATGGTGCCGTGGGCGGTCGATGGATTGCCGGGCACCCACCGGCATTCGGCGGCCGTTGCGGAGGACACCGTGGTGGTGCAGCAGCCGCTCGACGGTATCGGCGGCGGTGAGACGGTCCGGGAAATCAATCAGGACGCAGCCTTTTCGATGGTGGCGCTGACCGGTACCGACTTGCGCGGCACCTCAGCGCGGATCCGGGCCAAGAAGGCCGACGGCTCATGGGGTACCTGGTATCACGTTGTGGGTTCGGCGGACATCACCGACGAGTCCGGTACCGTTCCGCGCGGAACGGACCCGGTATACGTCGGTCCCACCAACTCGGTCCAGATCGCCGTCAGCCGTCCTCGTGATGCGGCGGTGACGACGGCACCGCCGGAGTCCGGACTGGACGCCGGCCGGGACTTGGGGTACGTGCCGGCCAACGCCACGCAATCGCTGTCGCAGAACCTTTCCGCGATACTGATCACCCCGCCCAAAGCTCCGGTCGATAAGCAATGGACACCGCCGAACGCCACCCTCGGCCCCGGTCAGCCGCCCAATATCATCAGCCGGGCCGAGTGGGGTGCGGGCAGCGGAATGCGTTGCGGTGGACCGTCTTACGGCGACAAGATCCGCGCCGGCGTGGTGCACCACACGGCCACCGGAAACGACTACAGCCCGGAGGATTCCGCGGCGATCATGCGGTCGATCTACGCGTATCACACGTTCACCCTCGGCTGGTGCGACATCGCCTACAACGCCTTGGTGGACAAGTACGGACAGGTCTTCGAAGGCCGGGCCGGCGGCATCACCAAGGACGTCATGGGCTCGCACACCGGCGGCTTCAACAGCGATGTGTGGGGCGTGTCGATGATCGGCGACTTCGAGGACGTCCCGCCACCGGACATCATGATCAAGACCGTCGGACGGCTGCTCGGGTGGCGGCTGGGCCTGGATCACGTCAACCCACTGGGCACCGTCCGGCTGAAGTCCGCCGGCGGTATCTACACCATCATCCCGGGCGGCAAGACCATCGAGCTGCCGGAAATTTTCGCCCACCGCGACGTCGGCAACACCGAATGCCCCGGCGACGCCGGGTACGCCACGCTGAAGGAAATCCGGCAGATTGCCGCGGCTTTCAACGGGCCCCCCGATGTCTCCGAATCCCTCAAGGGCGGAGCGATATTTGCCCGGTGGCAAGCCGACGGCGGCGAGAAGGGCCCGCTGGGCAAGCCCACCTCCCCCGAGGCGGCCGCTGACGACAAGTCGCGGTACGCCACCTTTCAGCGGGGCGCGATGTACTGGTCACCGAAGACCGGGGCCCAGCCGGTGACCGGGGCCATCTACGCGGCCTGGGCGTCACTGGGCTTCGAACGCGGAGTGCTGGGCCTGCCCACCAGCGGTGAAATCGCCGAGCCGGAGTGGATCGTGCAGAATTTCCAGCACGGCACGCTGAATTTCGATCGGCAGACCCACAATGTGTTGCGGGTGATCGACGGTGTCACCCTGGTGCTGCCGCCGCCCCCGGTGGACGGACCGCCCACCCAGCTGGAGCGGTTCAGCCGGGTTCAGCAAGGCGGGTAGCAAGTTCCGCGCAAGTTTCCGCCCAGACGTGAGTTTGGGCGGCCCCACCACGTTCCGCCCAAACGTGAGTTTGGGCGGAGAGCAGCGAGAAGATCGCGCCATTTTGTCGATCTCGGCGCCAGTTAGAGGGAGACGTGCTTCTCGGCGCAGCAGTCGGCCACCGCCGCGAGGACGTCTTCGGCGCGCAGCGTCTCCAGATCCACCACCGTGATCGAGCCCCGATCCACCCGATTCTGCGCCGCAACCCGCGAATCACGTAGCCGCTCAGCGCGTTCCACGACATTGCGGGCGAACCTGCCGTTCTGCATCAGGTCGATCCCATGGGTGCCGTCCGGGGCCAAGTAGCCACGCAACTTGCCGCAGGCCGAGTTCAAGGCGCTGCGGGCGTCGGGATCCAGGACAGTGGCCCGCGGCTGCCCGTAGCGCACCGCGATCTCGACCAGATCTGCCGGACTGTACGACGCGAACCGCAGCTTGCGGTTGAACCGTCCGGCCAGGCCCGGGTTGACGTCAAGGAACTCGTCGACCTCTCGCTCGTAACCGGCGCCGATAAAGCAGAAGTCGAACCGGTGCACCTCCAGCGCAACCAGAAGCTGATTGACCGCCTCCATCCCGATCATGTCCGGTCGGCCGTCATGGTGCCGTTCGACAAGGGAATAGAACTCATCGAAGAACAGGATTCGCCCCAGCGAACGGTCAATCAGCTCAAGGGTTTTCGGGCCGGACGACCCGATGTGTTCACCGCAGAAATCGGCCCGGCGGACCTCGATGATCTCCGGGTTTCGCACGATGCCGAGTCCGGCGTAGATCTTGCCCAGTGCTTCGGCGGTGGTGGTTTTACCCGTGCCGGGTGGCCCGACCAGCAGCATGTGGTTGGTTTGGTTACTGACCGGCAGCCCGTGGGCCAGCCGCAGGGCCCGCACTTCGATCTGATCTTCGATCTCGGCGACCGCCTGCTTCACCTCGGCCAGTCCGACTTGTTTGTCCAGCAGCGCACGGCCTTCGGCGAGCAGTTCGGCCCGCCGCTCCCGGTTCTGCTCGTCGGCCAGAACGTCGGAGGCCCGCTCGGTGCCGGCGTCCCACTTGTCGGTGCGGCTGGCGATCGTGTCCTCGTCGGTGACGAGGAGCTGTAGATCCGGATCGGCCAGCGCCAGCCGCGCAGGCTCGGTCAGCACGCCGTGGATCGTCGCCTTGGACAGCCAGATCTGGGCCCGATGTTCCTCACCGAGCTGCCGATGGGCCATCCCGCGGACGTAGGCCAGATCGGCTGCGATGAGCGGGAAGTCGCCGGGGTCGATCACCGCCACCACGGTGTCGGCAATGCCGTGACGAGCCGACGACGACGGTTGGTCGGGTTGCGGCCGCAGGTCGATGCGATCGGTCCAGTCCAGCGCCACCCGGGCCTGGCCCAAATGGGCCGCGGCGTGAGCGGCCAGCGCGTTGGCGCCTGCGGTGACCGCCGACATGATCAGCGCCTGGGGCGGCAGCACTCGGGCGGCCTCGGCGATCACGTCCGGCCAGCGCTGGGCCGCGAACATCAGGTAGCAGCGGACGTACTGCCGCCACTGGTGATTCTCTCCGCTGTCCAGCAGCGCCGGGTCGTCCAACAAGGCGTCGGCTTTGTCGAATTCCCGCTCGTCGACCATTGCGCTGGCCAGCGCGATCCCGGCGTGGGAGGCCTCGGTGACGGTGATGGACAGGTACGGACCGGCTTTCATCGGCACCGCGAGGGTTACCCCCAGGCGGTTGGACTCTCGGTGCAACCGGGCCCGGACAGCGTGCAGCTGTTCTAACATCGCCGGATCCTCATCTCCGGCAGCGATCCGCCCCAGCCAGGCGTCGGCCATCGTGGCGTCGGTCTCGGTCGCTTCCCGGAACAGCCGTCGCGCCGTAGCAGGGTCGGCATCGAGTGCGGCCATGGCCTGGTCGAAACACCGGCGTGCGGCCAGCGTGGAGGTGCCACTTGCCACGGCTTACTCCACCATTTCCAGCGCAGCGTCAAGCCGGGCGGGTTCGGTTGAGGCATAGCGGTTTTCGGCCCGGAAGAACTCCACCTCGACGTCGTAGGTCCGCCCCGCGGCTACCACCTCGACGGTGGCCGGGCCGGTCTGGGAGATGACGACGTCGGCGCCCGAGGGCGCAGCCGTGCCGGCTGAGGACACCGAGATGACCGTGCCGGGGCGCAGGGCGGGCACCACGGTGCCGTCGACCACGCTGACCGTTGTGCCCGGTGCTGGGCGCGGGTGGTCGACCACCGCGATATGCGGCATTCGGACGGTCTGCCACCGTGGGTCGGTGCTGTGCACGGTGATCCGCTCGCCAACCGCTGCGGTCCGGATCACGATCCGTTTGGCGATCGCGTCGTCGGCGGCGATATGCACCTTGCTTTGTTCACCCGGGTTGCCCAGCGGCAACAGCATCCGGTGACCGTCGGCGGTCTTGCCCAGCAGGACACCCGACGGGCCGATCGCACTGATCAGTGGTCGCTGCGGCGCTCCGGCGCGCAGCCCCCGGATGTGCGGCCGCGGCACGCACAGGGTGGCGGCCAAGGCCTGCGGCTGTTCCCCGGGCAGCGGCTGCAGCAGCACGCTGGGCGGAGCGGTAGGCGGTTGCGGAGTTCGTATCGTGACGGTGGCTGACACCTTCCCCGACGGGAAAAGGGTGATGTTCTGCACGATGCCGTCGGCTCGCAGCGACCAGGCTTGCGCGAGAACCTCGGTACCGACGTCCGCGGGCCGGTAGGCGTAGCTGGTCTGCCAGCCGGTGTTGCCGCGCAGGCTGCCCCAGCGGCGATTGGAGGGTTCCAGCGCCACCGCGCTTAGCCGTCGCTCCAGTTCGGTGATATCTGCCGCGGTGCCGACCCGTGCTCGGATTCCGCTCAGCCGCAGCATCATCACGATGCGCTGAGCGCAGGCCAGCGTTGCGGTGCCGATCGTCGAACGGCATTGCAGCGCATCGGCATTGGGCACTGCCGGGACCCGGATTATCAGCCAGGTTTCGCGCTGACCGGCGTACGGCGGAATCCCGATCAAAGTGTCGTAGACCCGTGAGTAGTCACCGGTTGCCTGCCGGCGGGCCCCGGCGGTGACCAGGCTCATCGACTCGATCCTCAACCCCAGGCTCTGCCGTAGTGCCGGGAACAGGTCGCCGACATCGACGGTGTCGGATGTTTCGGTTGCGGTCGACCCGGTCAAGAACGTCGGTTCGTGTGCCCGCCCGAGCAGCTGGACCGCCGCGACAGCCACCCCGTCCTGGTAGCGGATTCCGCCACCGGATCGGTCGTTGACGACGGTGACCGGCTCGGTCAGTTCGATGTGCCGGTTGCGGCTCAGATAGCGGGCAAGCCAGGACCACAGCGGCAGACCGCGCCAGGGCGCCGCCAGCAGCGCGAAGCCCACCAGCAGACCGGCGACCGCACCGACGTACCCACCCAAATGCCCGCCGATCAGTGCGCAGCCCAGCACGCCGGCGACGACGGCCAGCCGGATCGTCTCGGTCACCGAGTGCCCCTGGCCCTGCGCGCCCGGGCGAGGACACCGGCCAGCAGTACCGACGCCGCGACCGCGCCGGTGAAGACCAGCGCGACGGTGCGGGCCCGGTGATCGGGCGGGGCCGGTGGCGCCGGCGGCATCACGGTGCGGGTATGTGCCTGCGGTGCAGTCCGGTCCCCGGCGGGGACGTCGAATGTCAGCGCCGCTACCGGATCGACCAGCCCGTAGCCCACCTGGTTGTCCACCCCGCGTGGCGGGTTGTGCGCGGTTTGCAGCAGCCGGGTGATGACCTGATGGGCGCTTAGCTCCGGATACTTCGCCCGCACTAACGCGGCGACGCCGCTGACATAGGCGGCCGAGAAACTCGTCCCCCAGAATGGAATGTTCTTTTCGCCCAGTCGAATTGGCGGATAGGCGTTGACCGGTCCGCCGGTCGTGGACAGTCCCATGATGCCCACCCCTGGCGCGGTGATGCCCACCCACGGGCCGGGCAGGCTTTTGCTCAGCGGCGCACCGGTGTTATCCACCGCACCCACGGACAACACGTAGTCGGTGAACCAGGACGGTGAGGACACCGTCTTGACGTGCCGCCAGTCTCGCGGGTCGCTGGTATCCAGCGGGTCGAAAGCGGGGTTCGGTGCGCAGCCGTCCTCCCCCTCGTTGCCGGCGGCCGCGACGATGACGGCGTCTTTTTGTGTCGCCGCATACCAGACGGCGGCGCCGATTTCACGCTGGTCGAGCGGGTCGGCGGCCGAGACGCAGGCCGTCACGCTGACGTTGATGACCTTGGCGCCCAGATCAGCGGCGTGCACGATGGCCCGGGCCAGCGTGGCGACCGTTCCGGCCTTCCGGCGGGCCTCGTGATCGCCTGGCTCGGGGGTCTGCGGTTCGTAGGCGCGGGAGGACTGCCGGATCGAGATCACCGTGGCGTGCGGGGCGACTCCGGCCACGCCGTCGGGTGCGCCAGGGGGCGGGGCCGGGATCTCCGGATCGTCGGGAGCGTTCGGGTCCGGGTCGCCGGGGGCGTTGGCCGGTGCGTCGGTGAGTTGTCCAGGAGCCGGATCGTCGGCAGCCGGCGATAGCGGATCCGGCGGGGGTGTATCCGGTGGCGGCGGAGCCTCCCCGCCGGGTGGCGGGGGCGCTTCAGGCACAGCCTCGCCGGGTGGCGGTGGACCGGGAAGCACCGGAGCGACGGCCGGTGGCGGGAAGGCCGGCGCGGCCGGCATCGGCGGCGGAATCGGAACCCCTTGCGGCGCAGCGGCAATCAACGAGGCGACGACGGTTCCGTGGGCATCGCAGTCTTCGAGTCCGTCACCGCCCATGATGTAGTCACCGCCGGGCGCCACCGGTAGCCGCGGGCTGGGGGTGACCCCGGTGTCGATGACGGCCACGGCCACCCCGTGCCCGGTCGAATACTGCCAAGCCCTGCCGATATTGAGCATCGCGAACCCCGGTGCCGGCAGCGCGACATCGGGCTGCGCGACGGTGATGGTGCGGGCACAGACGTTGCTCTGCCGCATCGGCTGCTCCGGACCCGGAGCCCCGTCCGGGGGAACCATCGCCGGATCGACGGACGGCGGTTCAACGGCCAGCGCCGGAGTCGCCGAGCACATCCCGGTCAGCAGAACCACCGCGGCGATGGCGAAGATCTGCTTGCCGCGGGTCACCGCCGCCCCATCGGCGCTCATCGCATCCGAACCCAACCGAACAGTCCGCCGACCCACGCCGCCAGTGGGAGCGCGATGACGATGGCGACCAGTTCCAGCCATTCGGCCACCATCCGCACCAGCGGGGTGAACCGGGTGACCGGCACCAGCAGCGCGGCGGCCAACCCGGCGGCGGCGAACCCGGCCAGCGTCAGGCTCCCGTACAGCAGCGGTGCCACGGCGTCGGCCGGTGCGTCCAGCACATAGCGGGTGATCCCGGCGCACATCGCGGCTGCCGCGCCGCACACCAGCGCCACCGCCTGGCGGCGGTCGGCGAAAGCGCGGCCGCGGCTGATGAAGATGAGCACGAACAGCAGCGCCAGTGCGGCGGCCGCGGCGCTGCGGGGTTGCCCTGGCATCAAGGTCGCCCACACTCCGGCGGGTAACGCGATCCCGGCGGCGACGCAGATACCGGTCAGCACACTGTTGGCCCGCCGGGCCGCCGCCGCGATCACCGAACCCCGGGGAGTGGCATCGGGATTCGGCTCGCCGTCGACGCCGTCGTCCACCGGTGCCACCGCATCCACCGGCATGCCGTCGTCGCGATGGAAGAGATCGCGGCCGGTGATCGAACCGAAGTGCGGCGGGCGGATTCGCGCCACCCACAGCGCGATCGTCGGCCCAAGGCTCAGCAGTAGCAGCAGTCCGATCAAGGTGCATATACCGAGTCGCTGTGCGGCTACCGGCTGCCACATCCGTACCGCGCACACCAGTCCACCCAGTACGCAGAGTGCGACTACCGTCGCGGCAATCGTGATGTTGCGCTGCGTGAGCCGGGTCAGCAGGCAGGTCAGCACGGTAATCGCCAAGGCCACGATAAACAGATGTGCACTGCCCACCGCCCCGGGTGCTGCGGCCGAGAACCCAACCGCCACAAGAGGAATAGACAGCCATCCCAGTCCGCTCGACAACTGGGGATGATCCGGCCACCACCTCCACACCGCGAACGCGCCGAACGCCAGCACCGCACCGAACACCAACGCGGCGACCGAGATGCCCCAGGAGTCGGCGTGCACTCGTGCGTGGATGGTCAACCCGAGGATTGTCAGGGTGGCCATGGCCAAGATCCCCAGTGCCGTACTCACCGCCGTCTGCGCGGTGACCGGACGGAAGAGTTTCTTGCCGATCCGAGCCAGGCCGGTGGACAGCGACTCGTACTGGGGCTCAAAGGATTCGCCGCGGCTGGCCGGGACCAGCACCAGTGTCGATCCGTCTTCGACACCCAGCTCGTCCAGGGTCTTGGTGATGTCGAGCCGAGTTCCGTTGGCGCGCTGCAACTCATAAGCGATACCGGAGTCCAGTGCCGCCACCCCGCGCCGCCTCAAGTCCTCATTGAGCAACTCGACAGCGTTGTCCAGGAATACCTCGACCGGCACCCCCGCCGGGTACACCTGGGAAACCAGCTGCTCACCGCAGATCACCGCCACGGCACACCGTGCCGGAAACGCCACCGTAGCCATCAGCGCGGCGGCCTATCGGCATCCGGTACGTACTTGTCGGCCAGCGCTGCGGTGATCTCAAAGAGCCGCAGCCGCGTCTTCTTCTGCAATCCGTTTGCGGTATCGATGATTCCGCCCTCGGCGAGATGCGGGTCGTAGGGCATGAATTCCACGCTGGCCCCGGACTGGCTGAACCGCTCGAATAGATAGTCGCGGGTGTCCTTGTGGTAACCGTTGCGGCTGTCGTTGACGATCACCGTGCTTCGGGAAACCAGCTCGTGATAGCCCATTGACCGCAGTAGGTCGATCGCCCGGGTGACCGGCAGCGAGGTGTCGGCCGTCAGCCCGGAGACGAACACCAGGGTGTCGCAGGAGTCGAGGACGGCTTTCATCACCGGGTGTTCCAGGTCGTCGGAGGTGTCGATGACCATCACGTTGTGAGTGCGGCGTAGCCGCGCCAGTACTCCGTTGAACATCGCCGGTATCAGCGGCCGGGGTTGGTCGGATGCACGATTGCCGGCCAGCACGTCCAATCCAATGCTGTTCTGTCCCAGATGCTCTCGGATGTCGGCGTAGCCTTGGACGTCGGTGTCGTTCAATACCGCGGCATAGTCTCCGGGTGGCGACTCGTCGGTCCGGCCGGCCAGTGTGCCGAATCCGGGCGCGGCGTCGACGGCGACTACGTTCTCCGGCCGGCACTCGCGGAACACCCCTCCGATACAGGCCGTCATCGTCGTCTTGCCGACGCCTCCCTTGCCGGAGACCACGGCGATCAGATACTGCTTGCGAATATGCCGGCGGATGCGATCGCGCAGTTCCCGATAATGACGCTCGGCCGGTGACTCCCCGGGGTTGACCGTCTTGAACGTGAGGGTGTGGACAGCCTTGCGCCAGCCCGATCCGGGCGGAATCTTGCGCGGGGTCACCATGTCGGAGATCCGCAGCGTGCCGGAGACGGAGTCGGGAGGTCCGGCGAGGCTCGCCGGAGTTGGCACCGCAGGTGCCGGCGTAGGCGAGGGGAAGCCGGGACCGCCCCATGAGTCCGGAAGGTCGGTCACCTAGACAGCCTTTCTGTGCGAAAACCAGTCGTGCTGCGCCGGCAGCTGCCGCATCAGTTTCAGCACCGCGGATGCGATGTTGTCGGCGGATCCCGGGCCGACGATCATCCAGTTTTTCCCTTGGTGCACAACATGTTCGGAGATCAGACGCCCTTGTGGGGTGTCGATGACGGTCACTGTCTGCGGCTGGATATGGCAGCGGGCCGGGCCTTCGGTGACACCGGACTGGATGGCGACCACCGATGCCTGCGCGCTGTGTTCGGCGTCGGCGGCCATCGTCAAGACGGCGGCTTGATCGGGATCGATGCCGGCGCTGCGCAGGTGGTTTGCCATACCCCCGCCGTGGCGGACGGTGTCGATCAGAGCGGCTGAGTCCAGGGTCACCGGCTTGAGTACGGCGGCGTCCAGCCGACCGCACAACTGCTCGATCTGTGTGTTGATCAGCAGGCCCGCCTCCTGCTCGCTGGTAGCGCTGCCGATACCACTGATCCGAACCTGGTTCTGGTACCGCTGCAAGCTGACCCACCAGTGCGCGAACCGGGCCATCAGCACGCGCTCGGACTCGACAGCCGTGGGGGTTTGAACATGGAGCAGCAGGGCGATATCGCGCCGGGACAGCACGGTGAGCCATTCCCGAACGCTCGGTTCCACCGCGTCGGCGTCATCGATCACCCCGGCGGCCCGCAGTTCGTCGACGACCGGGTGGGCTAACGCCATCGCCGGGGTTTCGATGCTGGGCAGGTGCGGGCGAAGACCGAGTTCCGGTGCCAGTACTTCGATTCCGGTGAGCACCTGGAGCGCCCAGAGGCCGTCGAGAGTTGTTGTCAACATTGATTTTCTCCTAGCGCAGCCGGTGGGACGTGGGGAGGCGCACCACCGGCTGACGCAAGGTTCGGCTAGAACAGATTGCTCATGCTCAGATCGGTGGCATGCGCGCCTTCGTTGACGCTGCCGATGGTCTGGCCGTGCCGACTCACCGTCTGGACGAGGCCCTGAAGGCCATGCAACATCTGCATCTGCGCCTCGTGGAACGAGGTAGCTGCCGATCCCTGGAAGAAGTCGGCGATGGCGTTGGTCCGCTGCTGGATGTCGTCGTGGATCTCCATCAGCTGCGCCGCGCGGGTACCGACGTCGGATGCGAAGTCGGCGACCGCGCCGTGGTTGTAGGTGATGTTGTCAGACATAGGGGTCAGATCCTTTCTGATCGGGAAGGGTTCGGAAGGGTGGGAAATCAGCCGTTGGCGGCAAAGCCGGTGAGGTTATGCGCGGCATCGGTCTCGTGCTGTTCCATCAGCGCGGCGGCCTGGCTCAGCCCGTGCGCCAGGCGGGTCCCGCCGGCAATGGTCTGCTGCAGATCCTGGTTGATCTGAGCGGCGGTGTTCACCGACGCCAGTTGGGCCTGGCCACCCCACACTGCCGCCCCGAGTCCCTCATGGGTGCTCAGATACCCGTTGGCGATGGCGGTGGCGTGCTGCAGAGCGGACTCGATGGCCTGCTGGGTGCTGCGGAGCACGTCCGGCGTTACGACGAGTGTCATGTGTTCCTCTTTTCTTTGCTTGGTCACGTTGGTGTGGAGTTCCCACCTGGGAAGATCCGAGTATCGGGTGCGCAGTGACGGCTGTCACTTCACCCCCCTGGCAAACTTGATGCGGACACACCCCCTCGACTGACTGGTTAGCTGGACGACACGCTCGGTGGATGGCCGCCGGAAAGGACGACGCGTGCGCGCGGTCCGTCAGATGAGTTGCTGGGATCTTTGCCGGATCCGAGCATGCCGACCGGTCCGCGCGTTATCGGCACCGGAGCGCCGCCCGGCGACGTCGTCGGCCCCCGGAGGTCGGCCGCACTGAGTAGCCCGGCTTTCAACCCCACCGGCCGTCCGCTGCCCTCCGGGGCGAAACTGCCGGTAGGGCGGGTGTAGCTGGTCAAACCTGCCCCGGGGATGCTGCCGCTGGAACCCGCTCCGACGGCACCGGCCGACACCGCACCGGTGCCCGCCCCGACTGCCCCGATCGCCCCCGACCCGGTACCCGCAGTGGCCAGCAGTCCCGGTGCGGCCTGCCCTAGGTTGCTCGATGCGGCTTCGGCTAACTCGCTCTGGCGTCCGAGCATGGACTGCGATAGGCCGCTCAATCCCTGGAGAGCCTGCATCGGCGCTTGGAACATCCCCACCATCGGCTGCAGTGCGCCCATCGAGGATTGCAGCGGTTGGGTCAACATCGAGGCGGCCTGACCGATGACCTGAGCCGGTGCCGCGGCACTGTCGGAGGCCAGCTTCGCCGCCTGTCCGGACTCTTTGAGCGTCTCACCGGCAGCGGTCTGACCTGCTGTTTCAGCTACAGCCGCGGCCGCTGTCAGCGGTGCCGCGGGGGAGCCGCCTTGCGGTGCGATGGGCGGTGGCACCGCCAATGCTGGAAGCAGAGCGGTCAGTGCCGAGCCGTAGGCGGCCCCGGCGCCGGCGTTGTGCGGCCAGTGCTCACCGAAGTATGCGGTGTCCAGCGCCACGATGGCCGGGGTCAGGGCACCCAGCACCAGGGGGTTGAGAGCGACGTCGGAGGCCTGCTGGGCGCGGTTGGCCAGGGACACTTCGGCCGGGATCATCGCCGAAACGGCCGTCTCATAGGCCGCCGCGGCACTGGCCGCCACCGGCATCTTCTCCTGAGCCCACCCGGCCAGCAGCTGTAACGCGGTATTGAGCCCGGCCGCAGTGCCGGCCGAACTCGACCCACCAGCTCCCTGGAAGCTCAAGGCTGTCGCTGCGGTGTTGGACGTGGACAGCGAGAACCCCAGCTCGCCGCTGCCCATCATGGCCTGCCAAGCGGCGCCGCTGGCCAGCGTGCTGGCGGTACCGGCGGCACCAGGCCCGCGCAGCCGCAGGTAGTTGGCTTCCGGCGGAGAGGATGGCCATGAGGGATCAGGCATGAAAGGGGTTTCTACGAAAGGTCTCTGCGAGTGTCGGCAAGGACTTCAGAGCGCCAGTGCGGTGTTCCGGATGGCTTCGGTCGCCGTATAGGTGGCGGCCGCGAGGTTCTGCGTCCCGGCGAACTCACCCCGGTTGGCTACATGCTCGCCGGCGGTTGCGACGTAGGCGGTGCCGGCGGCGTTGAGGGCTGCGGCGAACTGGATGGAGTCCAGGTCAGCGCCCATGGGCAGCACTGCGGTCAGGGCCGCGGCAGCGGTCGCGGTGGCCGCGGCCAGCTCGGTACCGATCCCCTCTTCGGTTGCCGCTGAGGCTGTAACCGTTGCTGAATTGACGTCAAGAACCATTAGACCCTCCCTGTGACCGCCCCTCCACTGAGCGGAAGATCACATCGTAGGCTGCGCCCAGCCGGCGTGTCGAGTCAGCCCTATCCGGAGAAGGCAAACTACTATCCGACCACCGTCCGCGAAGCGGGGCGGCTTAGGGCTGTCAGGAAAGGTCTTTGCTGGTCAGCGGGTGATCTGGCGGCTCCCGAAGCACCTGCCGCGCGATGGCGTACTTGTGCACCTCGGTGGGACCGTCGTAGAGCCGGAATGCCCGCATGTCGGAGAAGATCATCCCGACCGGGGTCTCATCGGAGATGCCCATGCCGCCGAGCACCTGCACGCAACGGTCGGCCACCTTGAACAGGTCCTCGGCTACTGCGGCTTTGACTACCGAACTTTCGTGCCGTCCCTTGGCCCCGCGGTCCAGTGTCCAGCATGCCCACCAGATCGCCAGCCTGCTCTGCTGTAGCGCAATTTCGTTGTCCGCCAACATGAAACTGACCCCCTCGTGTTCGGCCAGCGGCTTGCCGAACGAGGTCCGGGTACGGGCATGTTCGATCGCGATGGATTGGGCCCGCACCGCAGCGCCCAGCCAGCGCATGCAGTGTGTAAGCCGGGCCGGGGCCAGTCGCAGCTGGGCGTAGCGCAGCGCCTGGCCCACCTCACCGAGCACTGCGGAAGCGGGCAGCCGCACATTGTCGAAACGCACCACGCCGTGGCCCTGCACGTAGTTGCGGTCCATGGTGTCCATCACCCGCTCCAGCTCGATGCCGGGAGTCCGGCCGTCGCAGAGGAACAGCGTCGGCCCGTCACCGCCGTGTGGGTTGGGTGCCACCCGGGCCATGATGATCCAGGTCCGCGCCCCATTGGCCCCGGTGATCAGCCACTTGCGGCCGTTGATCAGGTAGTCCTGCCCGTCGAAGACGGCCTCGGTCTTTAACTGTCCGGGGTCCGACCCGGCCCCACCGGGTTCGGTCATCGCGAACACCGAACGCTGCCGGCCGTCGATAACCGGCATCAGGAAATCGGTGGCCTGCTGCTCGGTGGCGATTTTGGACAGCAGGAACATATTGGCTTCGTCGGGCGCGGCGCAGTTCAGCGCTACCGGGCCCAGCGTCGACCAGCCGGCGGCCTCGAAAAGGACCGCCTGCTCGCAGTGCGAAGGCTCCCGTCCGCCGAAGCGCTTGGGCACCTGGAAACTCAGCAGCCCGGCCTTGCGGGCCAGCTCCACCAGTTCGGTGCGCAAATCTTCGTCGGGTCCGTGCCGAGTGATCCGCGGATCGCGTTCGTAGGGGACGATCTGTTCGGCGACGAAGCCGCGGATCTCGTCGCGCTGGGCCGCCAGCGCTGGCGGTATCTCGAAGTCGATCACCGTTCTCCCTCCATAATCGCGACGGCCCGCTCGAACAGCCGGACGGTCGCGGTGTGTAGAACTTCACCAATTTCCTTGGGCGCCAAGCCCGCTGCGGCCCGCGCATGCGTGCCTTCCAGAATGATGCCGAGCTTGAAGCAGGCCAGCACGGTGTACCAGTCGATGAGACCCAGATCGCGGTCGCAGCGGCGCCCGTAGTGTTCGATCAACTCATCCGGGGTGGCCAACCCACCGGCACTCATCAGCTGATTCGGCAGCACCGGCGGCTGTCCGGGCCGATACCAGGTGGCCAGCATCCAACCGAGATCCTGCAACGGATCGCCGATGGTGCACATCTCCCAGTCGACGATCGCCACCACATCGGGGCCGGTGCGGGAGAACATCACATTGGCGGCGTGGTAGTCGCCGTGCATGATGCCCGGCCGAAACGACGTCGGCTGATGCTCGCGCAGCCACCCCGCGACGGCGTCGACATCGCCGATCGTCGGCCCGGGATAGTTGTCGAAGGCGCTGTAGGACTCCAGTTCCGAAAGCCACCGTGGCACTTGGCGTTCCAGAAAGCCCTCCGGTTTACCGAAGTCGGCCAGCCCCACCGCGACGTCATCCACTGCACCCAGTTGGGCAGCGGCCTGCGCCATTGACAGCCCCATGCCGTGGCGCACCGTGGCGTCGCCGGCGTGTAGCGCCGGCAGTTCGGCGCCGGCGTTAAAGCCGTCGACCGGTTCCATCAGATAGAACACCGCGTCGCCGAGTACCGAGGTGTCTTCGCACACCGCGATCAGCGGTGCGTGCGGCACGGCGGTGTCGGCCAGCGCGCGCAACACCCGGGTTTCCCGCAGGATCACGTTGTTGCTCACCGGCCGCAGATGCCGCGGGCCGCGCCGGAACACATAGTCGCGTCCGGATCGGGTGAACCGCAGCATGATGTTCTGGGTCCCGCCGGTGATCGGGGCGACGTCGTGCAGCGGTCCCTCGCCCAGTCCCTGCTGCGACATCCAGGCGGCGACCCGGACCAGGTCTGCTGTCGGCTCGGCGGACGGATCAGATGTCGGGTCCACGCAGCCGACTCCGGTGAGTGGTCGGCGTATTCACGGTCGGCTGGCTCGGAGCGGCGTGCTGAGCGTGGCTGGTCGGCTGGGCGGCGGCTTGCTGCGGATATGTCGCGACATGAACCGCGGGCTGTTGGGCCGCGGCGTGGGCGACGGTGGGCTGGATGTGAGCCGCCGGCTGAACCTGGGCCACCGGATGTGCCTCAGCGGCCAGTTGGGCCGCCCGATCCCGCTTTTCCTGTCGGCTCTGCCAGGGCCAGTAACCGGTGATCTCCAACTCCAGCGTGTAGCTGAGGAAGGTCCGGATCAGCACGATCCCGGCCAGCACCAGGACGGCCCTCGGTTCGGGGGTCACCGCGACAGTCCGAATGATGTCCGCGGCAACCAGAAACTCCAGACCGAGCAGAATCGACGAGCCGAGTTGCTGTCGGAACGGGCGATAGGCGGGCAGCCTGCGGGCCAGCCGGGCCGCCGCTCCGCCCGCCGCGATCAGTGCCCCGAGCGCGATCACCGAAACCCCGACCGCGTCGATCGCCTGGCCGACCAGCTCGATGAATTGGAATAGCTCCATCGTGACGATATTAGGAGCGCCGCCCGGTGTTGTCGGCCGCTTGCGCCGGGTGTCGTGCCCGCGTCTTCAAAGCGCACACATAGCACCGACACAGGGTCGGCTCATTGCTCAATCCATACTGGGAACATGAGTTCCGGTTCTGAGCCGTCTGTCCCGTCGTCCAGTTCGGGGCCGGTCGACGTCCACCGGGCCGACGGCAGCCCGGTGGATGTCCTGGTGGTCGACGACGAAGCGGTACTGGCCGAGATGATGTCGATGGCCCTGCGCTACGAAGGCTGGACCGTCCGAACGGCCGGAGACGGAGCCGGTGCGCTGGCCGCGGTCAGACAGGCGCGGCCCGACGCCGTGGTGCTCTACGTGATGCTGCCCGACATGAGCGGCCTGGACGTGCTGGCGACGCTGCGCGAACAGCACCCCCAGCTGCCGGTGCTCCTGCTGACCGCCAAAGACGCCGTCGAGGATCGCATCGCCGGGCTGACCGCCGGCGGCGACGACTACGTCACCAAGCCCTTCTCCTTGGAGGAAGTGGTGCTGCGGCTGCGGGGACTGCTGCGCCGGGCCGGGATCAGCGCTGAGGAGACCGGCACACAGCTCGTCGTCGGTGATCTGGTGCTCGATGAGGATAGTCACGAGGTTGCCCGCGGCGGTGATCCGATCGCGTTGACCTCCACCGAGTTCGAACTGCTGAGATTCCTTATGCACAACCCGAAACGGGTGCTGTCCAAGGCGCAAATTCTCGACCGGGTATGGAGCTACGACTTCGGCGGACGCTCGAACATCGTCGAGCTCTATATCTCTTATCTGCGTAAGAAAATCGACAGTGGACGCCCGCCGATGATTCACACGCTGCGCGGCGCCGGATACGTTCTCAAGCCGGGTGCCTGAGAGGACCTGAGGACAACTATGCGGCGCTGGTCGCTACGGGCGCGGCTGCTGGCCGGACAGATCGCCCTGCTCGCGGTGGCGTGTCTGGTCATCGCGGCGGCCACCGAGGGCGCGCTGTACCGGTATCTGGTCAGCGAACTCGACAGCCAGTTGCGCCAAATCGCCCACCGCTCGGTGGTCATGGAATTCCGGCCGCCGCCCCCGCCGCCGTGGGGTCCCCCGCCACCCCGCCCGGGGCCAGGTCCGGCGTTCCTCGATGCGCCCGGTCAGCCGACCGGCATGGTGGCGGCGATCGTCCACGACGGGACGGCGATTCAGGCCGGGGTGCTTAGCCTCGCCGGTGACCGGGGCACGGTGTCGCAGGAGGCGACGCGGCAATTAGTGGCAGCGACCGATGACCGGCACCCGGCTTCGGTGACCCTCGACGGCCTGGGCCGCTACCGGGTGCTTGCCGGAGCCGGCCACCAGCCGGCAGATGCCGTCGTTATCGGCCTCAGCATGCAGGCCGTCCAGCAGACACTGGTCCGGGTGGCGTTGGTCTTCACCGTCGTCACCGCACTGGCGTTGGCCGCCGCCGCACTGGCCGGCGTTCTGGTCATCCGTCGGGCGCTGGCCCCGCTGGACCGGGTGGCCGCCGCGACCAGCTCGGTAGCCGACCTGCCGCTGGATCGCGGGGAGGTGGCGCTACCGGTCCGGGTGCCCGACGCCATCGCCAACCCGAGCACCGAAGTGGGCCGGCTCGGGGTGGCGGTCAATCGGATGCTCGACCACATCACCGCCGCGCTGTCCACCCGACAGGCCAGCGAGAGCCGGGTACGACGATTCGTCGCCGACGCCAGCCACGAGCTGCGCACACCGCTGGCCGCGATCCGCGGCTACACCGAACTGGCCCAGCGCCGACGGGCCGAGGTGCCCGAAGACGTCGCGCACGCGATGGGCCGGGTGGAGTCCGAAGCCGCCCGGATGACCCATCTGGTGGAAGACCTGCTGCTGCTGGCCCGGCTGGATTCCGGCCGACCGCTGGACCGCCAAGCCGTCGACCTATCCCGGCTGTGTGCCGACGCGGTCAGCGACGCGCATATCGCCGGCCCCGACCATCGGTGGAACCTGGAGTTGCCGGACGAGCCGGTGATTGTTCACGGCGACGGTGCTCGGTTGCATCAGGTGGTGGCCAACCTGTTGGCCAACGCCCGGGTGCATACCCCGCCCGGGAGCAGCGTCACCCTGGCGTTGGACAGCGACGTGAACACCGCCGTGCTGCGGGTGTCCGACGACGGGCCAGGGATTCCGGCCGCGCTGCAGTCAGAGGTGTTCGAGCGGTTCGCCCGCGCCGACACGGCGCGCTCCCGCCAGGGCGGCTCCACCGGGCTGGGCCTGGCCATCGTGACGGCGGTGGTGCGCGCCCACCACGGCAGCATCACGCTGACCAGCCACCCGGGCAGCACCGAGTTCGCGGTGCGGCTGCCCCGCTACCCCGGCAGGTAATCCGCGGGGACAAATGGGTGGGTGGACGCGAGGATAATGAGTGGATGAACCACAAACCCCCGACACCGGTCATCGAATCGCTCAACACCGGGCACCGCGACGCATTGCCGTTTCACGACACGACGGATTTCGCCGACGCCGACCGCGGGTTCGTGGCGGCGCTGCAACCGTGTGTGATCACCGCTTCCGACGGCCGGGTGGTGTGGGACAACGACTCGTATGCGTTCCTGACCGGTGAGGCCCCGGCATCGGTGCACCCCAGCCTGTGGCGGCAATCCATGCTGTGTGCCAAACAGGGCCTGTACCAAGTGGTCGACGGCATCTACCAGGTACGCGGTCTTGACCTGTCCAACATCACTTTCATCGAGGGCGAGACCGGAGTCATCGTCATCGACCCGCTGATCTCCACCGAGACCGCGGCCGCTGCGCTGGCGCTGTACCGAAAACACCGGGGCGACAAGGATGTTCGTGCGGTCATCTACACCCACAGCCACGTCGACCATTTCGGCGGCGTGCTGGGCGTCACCACCCAGGCCGACGTGGACGCCGGCAAGGTCGCGGTGCTGGCCCCGGAAGGCTTCGTCGAGCACGCCGTGCAGGAGAACGTCTACGCCGGCCCGGCGATGGCCCGCCGTGCGGCGTACATGTACGGGGCGCTGCTGGACCGCGGACCCCGGGGCCAGGTGGGTTGCGGGCTCGGGCAGACGCCGTCGGTCGGTGAAGTGTCGCTGATCGTGCCCACCATCGATATCTCCCGCACTGGTGAGACGCACACCGTCGACGGCGTCGAGATCGAATTCCAGATGGCGCCGGGCACCGAGGCCCCCGCCGAAATGCACTTCTATTTTCCGAAGTTCCGGGCGCTGTGCATGGCCGAGAACGCCACCCACAACCTGCACAACCTGCTGACCCTGCGCGGCGCGCTGGTCCGCGATCCGCACGCCTGGTCGGGCTATCTCACCGAGGCCATCGACAGTTTTGCCGACCGCACCGACGTCGTCTTCGCGTCCCACCATTGGCCGACCTGGGGCCGCGAGCGCATCGTGGAATACCTGTCACTGCAACGCGATATGTATGCCTACCTGCACGACCAGACGCTGCGGCAGCTCAACCAGGGCTACACCGGGATCGAGATCGCCGAGAGCTTCCAGATGCCCCCCGCGCTGCAGCAGGCCTGGCACACCCACGGCTACTACGGCTCGGTCAGCCACAACGTC
>CAYPTG010000008.1:0-20360 GCA_964413455.1 uncultured Mycobacterium sp.
CCAGTAGCGGTTTCGCGAAATCGACCAGTCCCTGGCACCGGCCAGCCACTTGCCGAACTGACCGTCCATGACGTGTTCGGGGTACCAGGTGATCTGCCGGTTGAGCTCGACCATCCGGTCCCGAAACTCGGTGACCCGGACGAACCAGGACGACACCGCCCGGTAGATCAGCGGGTTACGGCAGCGCCAGCAGTGCGGGAAGCTGTGCTCATAGGTTTCGTGCCGGATCAGTACCGGCGCGTTGACCTCGGCGGGCCCGGTGCGGTTCTTCAGATCCCGAATGATCTGCGGGTTGGCGTCGAAGACCTGCTGGCCCTGGTAGTCCGGGACCGTCGCGTCGAAGCGGCCCCGAGCATCCACCGGGGTGACCGGCACGATGCCCACGGTGTCGGTGGTGGCCTTGTCATCCTCACCGTAGGCCGGCGCCATGTGCACGATTCCGGTGCCGTCTTCGGTGGTGACGAACTCACCGCCCAGCACCTGAAATGCGTTGTGCGCCTTATCTGAATCCATAAAGTACGGGAACGGCGGAAGATAACGCATGCCCAGCAGCTCGACCCCGCGGTAGCTGCCCAGCACCTCTGGCTGCTCCCCCAGCTCGCGGGCATAGGCGGCCAGCCGGGGCTGGGCGAGCACGTACCGGTTGCCATCCGGCCCGCGGACGTCGACGTAGGTGACCTCCGGGTTGACCGCCACCGCCTGGTTGGTCGGGAGTGTCCACGGCGTCGTCGTCCAGATCAGGAAGTGCGAGCCGGCCAGCGGCCCGTCCGGTATCGCGAACCCGACGGTGATGGCCGGGTCCTGCCGGCTCTGGTAGACGTCGTCGTCCATCCGCAGCTCATGGCTGGACAGCGGGGTCTCGTCGTTCCAGCAGTACGGCAGCACCCGCACGCCCTGGTAGGCCAATCCCTTGTCCCACAGCTGTTTAAACGCCCAGATGACCGACTCCATGAAGGACAGGTCCAGGGTCTTGTAGTCGTTGTCGAAGTCCACCCACCGGGCCTGGCGGGTGACATACGCCCGCCACTCGGCGGTGTAGCGCAGCACCGAATCCCGGCACGCCTCGTTGAACGCGGCGATGCCCATCTGCTCGATCTGGGCTTTGTCGCTGATGCCGAGCTGGCGTTGCACCTCCAGTTCGGCGGGCAGGCCATGGGTGTCCCAGCCGAACCGTCGCTCCACCTTGTACCCGCACATGGTGCGGTAGCGCGGGACGATGTCTTTGACATAGCCGGTCAGCAGGTGGCCGTAGTGCGGCAGGCCGTTGGCGAATGGGGGGCCGTCGTAGAAGACGTATTCCGGTGCGCCGTCACGGCGTTGGATACTGGCCCGGAAGGTGTCATCGGCAGCCCAGTAGTCGAGCACCTGACACTCGAGTGCGGGAAAATCCGGCGAGCCCACCGGCTTGGGGTAACCCTTGTCGGTCACGATGCGTCGTTCTCCTGTGCCGTTCCGGGCACGGGGACGACGACGCGCGGTGCGCGAGCGCCGCGGTACCACCCCGCTTACGTACGCGCCGGGCGTACGCCGCTCAAACGGGCTGTCACGGGCCCTCCCCGTTCGGTTCTACTGGGCCGCTTGGCGTGGCCGTTCTTCCGAAGGCTCCCCGGTGATGGCCGGATCGTCGCCGCTGCAGCGATTCTAGAACGTGCTGGGCCGTAGATTCCCGCGACCACGGCGCAACGACGGCCGTGGCGGCTACCGAGGTCCTTCGACGCAGGTCAGTACCATAGAGCGGTGACCGGACCGAGCCCGCCTTCGGAGATGGCCACGGCCACTCGCGGCGACGGCATTTTCCGGTGGATCGGTCACGTCGTCGTGCGATGGCCCTGGTTGGTTCTCGCCGTGTGGATCGGCCTTGCGGCGGGACTTACCCAAACTTTTCCCTCGCTGGCCGTGTTGGCCCAACGCGCCCCTTCCATGGTGCTTCCGGCGGATGCTCCGTCGATAGTCGCCGCCCAGCAGATGATGGACGACTATCAGGAGGGCGGCGCCGAGAACATCCTGATTGTGGTGCTGGTCGATGAAAAGGGCCTCTCGCCGGCCGATGAAAAGGTGTACGCCGACCTGGTCGCCAAGATGAAGGCCGATACCGAAGGTGTCTCCGCCGTCCAGGAATTCATCTCGGTGCCCGCTCTCAAAGAGGTGCTGGCCAGCAAAGACGGCAAGGCGTGGTTGCTGCCGGTGAGCCTGCGCGAAGCACTCGGCACCCCGAAGGCGACGGCCACGACGAAACAGCTGATGGACACGGCCCGAAAGACCGTCGCCGGGACCACGCTGACCGCGTATCTCACCGGACCCGCGGCCACTCTCAATGACATCCAGGACATCGGCGAGGGCGACCGGATTCATATCGAGGCGGCAACCATCATCGGGCTGCTCGTCATCCTGCTGATGGTTTACCGCAATCCGCTGACCATGTTGATGCCATTGATCACCATCGCGGTTTCGTTGGTGACCGCCCAGGGCGTGGTCGCCGGGGCGGGCGTCGCGGGCTTGGAAGTCTCCAACCAGACCATCGTTCTTCTCACCGCGATCATGGCGGGAGCCGGTACTGACTACGCGGTCTTTCTCATCAGCCGGTACCACGACTTTATTCGCCAAGGCATGACCGCCGACGCCGCGGTCCAGCATGCGCTGTCCTCAGTCGGGAAGGTGATCTCCGCATCGGCGGCCACCGTGGCAGTCACTTTCCTCGGGATGATCTTCACCAAGCTGGCGGTGTTCTCCACCGTCGGCGTGGCGCTGGCGATCGCAATCTTCGTCGGCTGCCTGGGCGCGCTGACTTTTCTGCCGGCCCTGCTGGTTCTGACCGGCCGACGCGGATGGGCCAAGCCGCGGCGTGATCTCACCAGCCGATTCTGGAAGCGGTCGGGAATCCGGGTCGTCCGCCGGCCGGTCCATTACCTGGTGGCCAGCATGATCGTGCTGAGCATTCTCGCGGGCTCGGCCAGTCTGGCGCGTTACAACTATGACGACCGCAAGGCATTGCCGCCGCAAACGGAAAGTATCCGTGGGTATGACGCCATCAGCCAGCATTTTCCGTTGAATGCCAGCCTCCCCCAGTACATCCTGATCAAGTCCCCCCACGATCTGCGCACCGCCAAGACATTGGCCGACCTGGAGCAGATGGCGTTCCGGGTCAGCCAGGTACCCGATATCGACATCGTGCGCGGGATCACCCGCCCCACCGGAGAGCCGTTGGAACAGACCAAGGTGTCATTCCAGGCCGGTGAGGTGGGCAGCAAGCTGGGCGAAGCCTCGTCGATGATCGGCTCCCACTACCCGGAATTGGACATGGTGGTCAGCGGCACCGGCCAGGTCTCCGATGCGCTCAACATGGTCCGCGAGCAGATCAGCCAGGCGATTTCGACCGTCAGCTCAGTGGCGGCGCAGCTCACGGCGATGCAGAACCAACACTTCGGTGGGAGTACGGCTCTGCAGGAGATCGACGCCGCCAACGAACTGCTCGACAACATTGAGGCACTCGCCGACAAACTGGGCGTCCAGATTCCCGAGGCAACCCCGCCGCTCGGAGCGGCCGAGGCCCCTCCTGTCCCGTCAACGACGCCCACCACCGAAGCGGCCGCGACCTCCGGGGCATCGCCAACCCCTTCCACAACTAGCACGACAACCAGCACCACCACTACGACAACCCCCACGACAACGACCACCCCGACCCCGACCCCAGCGCCACTCTTCCCCTCGCAAGGGCCACTCTTCCCCTCGCAAGGACCGCTCTTCTCCACCCAAACACCCGCTACCCAAACACCCCCAAGCCCCGGACCGGCCCCGAGCACCTCGGCGGTCCCGTCACCGGCCCAGCCGGGAGAATCCCCCACCAAGGAACCGACCCCCGAGGAGGCCGCGTGCGACGCCGACCCGGTGTGCAAGGCCTACCGCAGCCAGCTGCAAGACACCACCTCCGGCCAGGCCGGCGCCCTGCTGCAACAGATGGCGGATCTGACACGTCAACTGCAGGCCACCCTGTCCGGCCAGACCCTCGGCTCCCCCACAAACCTCAACACCACGCTGGGCTCGTTGTCTCAGACGCTGGAGGCAAGCCCGGACGGTCTGCAAGGTCAGCTCGCCCTCTTGGACCAGGGCGCCGCTGCGCTGGCAGCTGCCGGTGAGCAGCTCGCAGCCGGGGTGGAGCAGATCGTCGGTCAAACCAAACAGTTGAACTCCGGCCTGGAAATGGCTGCGCAGTTTCTGTTGGACATCAAGCGGGAGGCCACCACGCCGGCCATGGCCGGCTTTTACATCCCGTCGCAGATCCTGACCGGCGATGACTTCAAGAATGCCGCCCGGATCTTCATTTCACCGGACGGCCGCACCGCCCGGTACCTGGTCCAGACCAAGCTCGATCCGTTCAGTCCTGCGGCGATGGACCAGATCGACGTCATTACCGCGGCCGCGCGCAGCGCCCAACCCAACACCACACTTGCCGATGCAACGATCTCGATGACCGGTTTTTCGGTCACCCTGCACGACACCAGGGATTACTACAACCACGATCTGCGACTGATCGTGACGGCGACCATCCTGGTCGTGCTGACCATTCTTATCGTGCTGTTGCGTGCGTTGGTGGCGCCGCTGTATCTGATTCTGTCGGTGATCATCTCGTACCTGTCCGCGCTGGGACTCGGTGTCCTGACGTTCCAGTACGGGCTGCACCAGCAATTGCACTGGAGCGTGCCGGGATTGACCTTCATCATCCTGGTAGCGGTGGGCGCCGACTACAACCTGTTGCTGATATCCCGGATCCGCGATGAGTCGCCCCGCGGTATCAGGTCGGGGGTGATTCGAACCGTCACCCAAACCGGCGGCGTGATCACCGCCGCCGGCCTGATCTTCGCCGCATCGATGCTCGGCTTGCAGTTCTCCTCCATCACCACACTGGTGCAGGTCGGCTTCATCATCGGCGTCGGAATCCTGTTGGACACCTTCGTGGTTCGTACTATCACCGTTCCCGCGATAGCGGTTCTGGTCGGCAAGGCGAACTGGTGGCCGTCGAAGTGGTCACCGGCCGAGCCGGTCCGGCCGCATCGGGCGCTCGATGCCGATGCCGATGCAGACCCGGACGCTCAGCCAGAGTCAGAGTCAGAGACCGAACCGACGACAACGGTTGCGCCGGAATGAAATTCGCGATAGCGGTACACGGCACCCGCGGCGACGTCGAGCCCGCCACCGCGGTTGCGCTGGAGCTTCGGCGCCGCGGCCACGAGATCTCGATGGCCGTGCCGCCCAATCTGGTGTCGTTCGTCGAGGCTGCGGGACTGTCCCCGGTGGCGGCCTACGGACCGGACTCTCAACAGCAGCTGGAAGCCCACGCTTTCCAAAACCACCGCAACTGGCGCCAAGCCCTCAACCCCGTCGCCATGTTCCGGCACGCCCGGGAATACCTCACCGACGGCTGGCCCGACATGGGCCAAACGCTCCAGGACCTCGCCGGGGACGCCGACCTGCTGCTGACGGGTACCACCTACCAGGAGGTCGCCGCCAACGTCGCCGAGTACTACCGGATTCCGCTGGCCGCTCTGCACTACTTCCCGTTCCGGCCCAACACCCATCTGCTGCCGATGCGATTGCCGCTGCGCGTGTTGGAGCCGACATGGGTTGCCGCCGAATGGGCCTACTGGCGGTTGTCCAAGCCGGCCGACGACGCTCAGCGCGCCGCATTGGGACTTCCCACGGCACACAGCCGGCCCATGCGCCGCATCCTGGAGCGCGGTGCGCTGGAGATTCAGGCCTACGACCCGGAGCTGTTTCCCGGACTGGCCGAAGAATGGGGTGGCCGCGAATCGTCACCAACACGCCCGATCGTCGGTGCGATCACCCTGCAGTTACCCACCGCCGTCGACGACGAGGTGGCCGCCTGGATCGCCTCGGGAACCCCGCCGATCTACTTCGGATTCGGCAGTATGCCGGTCCAGGATCCGGCCGAGGCGATCGCGATGGTCACCGACGTCTGTGCCCAACTGGGTGAGCGGGCATTGATCTGCTCCGGAACACTCGACATCGGTGGTGTCTGCGGCGTCGACGATTCCGGACAGGTCATGGTGGTGCCGGCGGTCCAGCACGCCGCGGTGTTTCCGGCCTGCCGGGCCGCGGTCCATCACGGCGGTGCGGGAACCACGGCAGCCAGCGTCCGCGCCGGCATACCGACTCTGGTCCTGTGGGTGGGCGCCGACCAGCCGGTGTGGGCCCGACAAGTCACCCGCATCGGGGTGGGAACCTCGCGGCGGTTCTCCAGCACCGACCGTAAATCGCTGCTGACGGCACTGCGGACGGTGTTGGAACCGCGCTACGCCGCCCGGGCTCGCAGCGTCGCGACCCGCATCATTGCACCGTCGGTCAGTGTGACGACCGCGGCCGATCTCATGGAGCGGGCGATCGAGCAACGGCGGTCCGACGGGCGGTAACCGCTACAGCAGCACAGCTTCGAGTTCGAAATCGGCCAGGCATTCCTGCACGGTGCGACGCAACAGTTCCCGGGTGTTCTCCGCGCCGAGTTGATAGCCGTCCACCGAAATGGAGACCTTCCCGTTGATCCGGCCGGAGACCACCACCAGCTGGCCGTGTGAGCGCTGCAACTCTCCGAGAGTGACGCCGGTGTCCAGTGCCCTGATGACGATGTACTCGGCAGTCGTTCCGTCCACCCGGGCCACCTCCGGCGGAAGATCGCCCAGATTGGAACACGACACCGGCAGATCCTCGGAGTAGGAGAAGAGCAGCTCGGCAACCCCCTTGACCGCACTGCGGGGCAACCAGGGCAGCAGCGCGAGCAACTCCATGGTCGGATCCGGTTCGCTCTTGGCTCGCTGCCGGGCCTCCCGGACCGCCGCCCGGGATTCGGTCAGATCGGTGGTCACCGTGGCCGGGTCGACGGCGGCGGTGGCGAACGCCATCGCCAGGGCACGGTCGTCTTCCAGGCTCTCCCGGGTATTGATGGCGATCAGCAGGCTCACCGCACCGTCGGACGGACGGTGTCGGCCCAACCGATCACCGAGCCGGGCGGCGAAGGCCGCCAAAAGCGAATAGCTGTTCCCGCCAAGAGAATTCGCCTTGGCGTCCCACTGTTCGGCATCGACGTAGAGCGCCGCCGACGGGACGACGATCGGCGTCGGGTCATCCGGGCCGGAGCGGGCGGCCCGGGCCCGTCCGAACTCCGCCCGCTGCTGCCGCGCGGCCTTGACCGCCTTGACCGCGGTACGTGCTGTCAATGGGAGGTCACCGACGACCTGGCGCAGATCGGCTACCGCGGCGCGGCCCCGCGGCCGGGTGCCCTGCGTGTGATAGCCGGGGTCGTGCAGCACCCCGGTGACGGCCTGGTACAGCGCCGACACCGCGCCAACCCCGTCCATGATGACGTGCGATGCGATCGCCGAAACACCGGTGGCGCCGTCGTCGAACGGCTGGACGGCCAGCCGCCAGCCCGGGCCGTGTTCCGGGTCGATCGGCAGGCTACCCATCTCGTCGGCCCAGTCCAGCAACTCCGCCCGCGGGCGGACCTGCTCGGCGAATCGGATCGGCTGCGGCGGGCCCGCCGGACGGACCCAGCGAGGACGGCCGAACGGCAACGTCGAAGGCTCGATCAGCCGGCTCGCCAGCGACCGGCGCAGGTTCTCGTTGACCCGCTGTAGGCCGGCCACGTCGATGGGGTGCTCGTAGACCCACAAGCATTGGATGAGCTGTCCTCGTCCGGTGGCGCGCAACATCTCCAGTGCGGTCTGGTCGAAGAACGCCAACCGATGGTCGTCGGGGCGACGATCGCTGGAGCGAAGGCTCATACGATCTCACCGCGGAGGCCGAACTCCTCCAGCGTCTGCAGCACGACCTCACTCAGATGTGCCCGGGAATTGTCCTGACCTGGCTGATGGGAAACCACGGACAAGACGATCCGCCCTCCCAGCCGGCACGACCCGACGGTCAGCACTCCGCCACGGCGCTCCAAATCGGCGCGCGACACGTGCCGGTCGATACCGCGGACCCACAAATACTCGGCGGCGGTGCCGTCGGCCCGGAGCAACTCGGGCGGCAGATCGCCCATATTCGTGCAGGACACCGGCAGGTCGGTGGAGAAGCCGAAGGCCGCGTCGGCAATCCGGCCGAAGGCCCGCCGCGGTACGAACGGGATCAACGGCAGCAGTTCCACCGTGTCATCGGGAACCTCCTTGGCCGTCTTCAGTCGGTCCCTGATGACGCCGCGCAGTGCGGTGAGGTCGTCGGTCACCCCAGCCGGGTGGAAGCTGACGTTGGCGACCGCCACCACGTTGCCGCCGGTGTCGGCGAAATCCTTACGTTCGTTGACCGGGATCAGCAGGGTGACCATCCCGTCGGAGTCCCGGGTGCGCCCCAGATGTTCGGCGAGCTTGCCGGCAAATGCGGTCACCATGGAAAAACTGTTGCCGCCGAGCTCTTTGAAACGCGCGTCCCACTTGTCGAGGTCGACGTAGACCATCACGGTGGTCATCGGCGCGACGTCGTCGGCCGCACCGACGGACGGCTTCGGTGGTGTCGGTCTGGCCACCTCGCCGCGTCGGTTGCGGGCGATCTTGACCACTTTGCGCAGGGTCCGGCCGGCCTCGGGGAGATCTCGCACCGTCTGGCGCAGGTCGGCGATCGCCGCGCGGCGACGAGTGCACGACCCCGGCGACGGATAGCCAAGCTCACGGTGGGAGCCGGCAACCGCTTCGAACACCGAGATCACCAGCGCACCGCCGTCGGCGATGCAATGCGAGACGACCAGGCTCACGGCCGTCGTGCCGTCGTCGAACGGTTGAACGCTCATCCGCCAGGCCGGGCCGTGTTCTGGGTCCAGCGGCAGTTCCAGCTGCTCGTCGGCCCAGTCGGGCAACTCGGCACGGGCGCGCGGTCGTTCGGCCACCTCGAGATCGGCCTCGGTGACCGGCGGAGCGGCCACCCAGCGGTGCCGGCCGAACGGCACCGGCGAAGGCTCAATCCGGCGGGCCAGCAGTCCACGGCCGAGGTTACGATGAAACCGCCGTACGCCGTCGAGATCCACCGCGTGCGGGTAGATCCAGACCGTCTGCATCACCGCGTCCTGCCCGGCCCCCCGCAACGCGAGGAACAGCGCCTGATCCGTGTAGGAGAGCACATGGGCCGCCGAGGCGGCAGGCGTGTCGGCGGGCGGGGTTGCCCGGCTCACACCGTGGCCTTGCGGATGCGCGGCGAGGTCAGCGTGTCGGCCCGGCCTTCGGCGGTGCGCAGGAACACCATCTTCATCAGACCAACGTACTGAGCCACCGACTCCCGGGCGGTCGGGTTGTCCGGGTAGGCGACGGTGACGCTGGTACCGGCGGCGCGCCGGTTCACCCACATACCGATCTGGTTGGCCGCACCCAGGTCGGTGTACAACGTGCCGTTCTGGGCCTGCCACTGCCCCATCACCACCGGGTTCAGTGGCGGCAGGCCGATGTCGAGGTAGGACAGCATGGGAACACCGGGCTCCGGCTTGCGGATTCCGGGTACATCGGCGGCGAGTTCCAGCACCCGCTCGATCGGGACGTTGGCCAGATGCATACCGGCGTCGAATGTCTCCTGCATCGCCCGGGCCAGCGCGGCGAACGACTTGCCTTGCACCGGAACCGAAATCGGCACAATTCCGGTGAACCATCCGGTGGTCATGAATTCCGCGGGAGTGGTGCGGGTGGTGGTCGGCGTGATGACCTGGTAGGTCTCGATGCCGGTGAGCTCACGTTCGGCGATCGCGGCGCAGGCGAACACCCCGCCGATGAATCGCACGCCGGCCTGGGCGCACACCGCCTCGAATCGGTCGCTGTCATGTGCGTCCATCAGGGTGACCGTGATCAAGTCACCGGTGCACGGCTCGTCCGGATCCCCCAGCGGCAGCGGAAATTTCGGCAAGGTGCCACCGGCGGCGTGCAGGTAGTCCACCCATTCGTTGACTTCCGGGGATTCCAGCGTCAGCGTGGAGGTGTATTCCCGCTGGCGCTCGCAGTAGTCGAGGTAGCGGCCCACTTCGGGCAGCCGGATCGGGGCGCCGCCTTCGACCAGCGCCATGTAGTTCATGTGTAGCTCGACGAACAGCGCCACCATGAACATCGCATCGGCATGCACGTGATCGATGCTGGCGTAGAAGGTGAAGTGATCGGCCCGCTGGATCACACCGAACCGGAAGCAGTCCCACTGCAACGGGCTGGGGGTCTCCAGGATCATCTCGCGCCACTGCGCCGAGTTCATCTCGCCGTGCCGGGTGGCCACGAACTGAATGTCGGACGGGTTGGTGACGGCGTGCCGGACCACCCGGTCGTCGTCGTCGAAATCGAACCAGCTGTGGTAGGTGTCGTGCCGGCGCAGGTAGGAGTTGATGACGTAGGTCATCGTCCGGATGTCGCAGCGGCCCGGCATGTTCCACGCCGGAATCAGCATCCGGGCCATTTCCAGCCCGTTCGCCGAATGCTCGCGGTAGGCCCGGATGTGCTGTTCCTGCTGATAGCTGGCCGGCACCTCGCTGGCCGGCGCCTGGGCCACCTTGTTCAGGCAGCCCGGCGACGGACTCCAGGTCACCACCGACCCCGGCGCATCCACCCAATCATGGATTGCCGTTAACGCAACCACGCTTTTGCTCCCTTGTGACTTGCCGGGCCGCGGTTCAGCGGGCCGGCGAGAGCTGTGCCGCCAACGCCTCGCACAGACCCTCGGCCACCGCGCGGACGGTGGTGATGTCCATCGAGCGGACCCGGATACCGGTCTCGGTCTCGATCCGGGTGCGCAGCTCCAGGTTGCCCAGCGAATCCAGTCCGTACTCGCTGATCGGGCGGTCCGGGTCGACCGAACGACGCAGGATCAGGCTGAGCTGCTCGGCCACCAGACGACGGACCCGGTTGGGCCACTCCTCGGCCGGCAGCGCGTGCAACTCGGCGCAGAAGCCGCTGGTCTCAGCCGGCCGGTCGGCGTCGGAGGCATACGCCTCGGCGAACGGGCTGCGGGCAGCCAGATCGGTCAACCAGGGCGTCCCGATCACCGGCGCATAGCCGGTGTGCGCACGGTTATGACGCAGCATCGCCTCGAACGCCTGCGCGCCTTCCTCGGGGCTGATCATCGTGGTACCGGATGACGCCAGGTGCTTGCCGGCACCGATCTCGTCCCAGGCCGCCCAGGCCACCGCGGTGGCCGGCAGCCCTTGGGCCCGGCGCCAGTGGGTGAACCCGTCCAGCCAGCTGTTGGCCGCCGCGTAGGCGCCCTGCCCGGGCGAACCCAGCAGCGCCGCAGCCGAGGAGAACGAGCAGAACCAGTCCAGCGGCTGGGTGGTGGTGGCCCGATGCAGGTGCCAGGCGCCGTACACCTTGGGTGCCCAGTCCCGCTCGACCAGCTCGTCGGTGATGTTGGTCAGGATCGCGTCCTCAACCACCGCAGCGGCGTGCAGCACACCGCGCACCGGCAGACCGGTCGCGCTCGCCGCGGCGACCAGCCGGTCGACCGTCTCCGGCGATGCGATATCCCCGGAAACCACCTCGACCTCGGTGCCCGCCACACGCATCCGCTCGATCTCGGCAGCTGCCTCCGGCGTGGGCTGCGACCGGGAGTTGAGCACCAGCCGTCCCGCGCCGGCCGCCGACATCTTGGCCGCCAGGAACAAGCCCAGGCCGCCCAGACCGCCGGTGACGATGTAGGCGCCGTCGGAGCGGAACACCTGCGCCTGCTCCGGCGGAACCACCACATGGCTGTGGCCGGTGCGCGGCACCGACAGGATCAGCTTGCCGGTGTGCTCGGCCGCCCCCATCACCCGGATCGCGGTCGCGGCTTCGGCCAGCGGGTAGTGCGTGGTCTCCGGCTGCGGCAGCACACCGTCGGCGGTCAGCCGGTAGACGGTGTCGAGCAGTTCGCGGATCTGGTCGGGATGAGTCGAGCACATCAACGCCAGGTCGACGCCGTAGAAGGACAGGTTGCGCCGGAACGGGAACAGCCCCATCCGGGTATCGCCGTAGATGTCCTTCTTGCCGATCTCGATGAACCGGCCGCCGAAGGCCAACAGCTCCACACCGGCCCGCTGGGCGGCACCGGTCAGCGAGTTGAGCACGATGTCGACGCCGTAGCCATCGGTGTGCTCGCGGATCTGATCGGCGAAGTCGGTGCTGCGCGAGTCGTAGACCCGGTTGATGCCCATCCGCCGCAGCAGCTGACGCCGTTCGCCGGTGCCGGCGGTGGCGTAGATCTCGGCACCCTTCATTCGGGCGATCGCGATCGCGGCCTGGCCCACACCGCCGGTGGCGGAGTGGATCAGCACCTTGTCGCCGGCCTTGATCCGGGCCAGGTCGACCAGCCCGTACCAGGCGGTAGCCGCCGCGGTGGACACCGCCGCGGCCTGGTCGTCGCGCAGGCCGCGCGGCAGCGTCACCGCCAGATCGGCGTCGCAGGTCAGGAAGGTGCCCCAGCAGCCGTTCGGCGACATGCCGCCGACGTGATCGCCCACCCGATGGGTGGTGACGTCCGGGCCGACCGCGGTAACCACGCCGGCGAAGTCGATGCCGAGCTGCGGATTACCGTCGTAGCTGGGGTAACGACCCATCGCCATCAGCACGTCGGCGAAGTTCAGGCTGGACGCGGTGACCGCGACCTCGATCTGGCCGGCGCTCGGGGCGGTGCGCCCGACCGCGGTCAGCTCCAGGGTCTGCAGGTCGCCCGGGGTGCGGATCTGCAGCCGCATCCCCTCGCGCTCGTGATCCACGACGGTGGTGTGCCGCTCCTCGGGCCGCAGCGGGCTGGGCAACAGCTGCGCGGTGTACCACTGCGCCTTGCGGAAGGCCGTCTCGTCCTCCGGGGACCCGAGCAGCAGCTGCTGGGTGACGTACCTGCCCTCGGTCTCCTCGTCGACATCGATCTGGGTCGGGTGCAGCTGCGGATGCTCGGCGCCGATCACCCGCAGCAGGCCGCGCAGGCCCGCCTGGTCGAGGTTGGGCCGCTCATCGGGCAGCACCGCCTGGGCACCGCGGGTGACCACGTAGAGCCGCGGCGCTTCGCCGGCCACCTCGGGCAGCTCCCGGGTGATCCGGACCAGATGCCGGACATAGTCGCCGCCGCGGGAGGCCAGCTGCTCCTTGGGGCAGCCGGTCGGCGGCGCGGAGACCACCACCACATTGCCGAAGCCGGTCTCGCCGAAGTAGGTCCGCAGTCGTTCGGCGTTGGCGGCGTGGTCGGTGTACTGCGGCCACGACATGGTGGTGACGTCGGCGTCGTTGAGCTTGAGCGCGTCGGTCAGCTCGGAGGCCAGGAAGTCGGTGGAGTCCGAGGCACTGATCAGCAGCCAGCTAGCCGGCTTGATGCGTGCCGGCAGCTCCGGTAGCGCCTGCTTGCGCCACTCGACGGCCATCAGCCGCTCACCGAGCACCCGGTCGGCCTCCGAACCACCGGCGGTCCCCATGGACAGGCCGTCGACGGCGAACACCACCGCGCCGTGGTCATCGATCAGGTGGATGTCGGCCTGCACCCCGGTGCCGTCCAGCGAGACGATGCGGGTCAGGCAGTAACGAGCCTTGTTGGCGGTGCCGTAGTCGCGCAGCCGGCGCACGCCCAGCGGCAGCAGCAGGCCGCCGGTGCCGGTGGACTGCACACCCGGATGCGCGGCCACCGACTGGAAGCAAGCGTCCAACAGCGCCGGGTGTACCCCGTAGCCGCCGTGCTGGCTACGGATGACGGTCGGCAGGCCGATCTCGGCAAGCAGCGTGTCGCTGGTCTCTTCGGCGGCGTTGACCGCGGTCAGCGCGGTGAACGCCGGGCCGAACTGCACGCCTCGGCTGTCGAACCACTGACGCACGTCGCCACCGTCGGCCCGCATCGGGTGCGCGGCCAGCAGGGCGTCGACGTCGTAGGTCGCCGGGCGGTCATCGGTGTCCACGGCGTGCAGCACCGCGCTGGCGCAGCGCTCCCGCTCGCCGTCGCGGTCGGTCTGTACCTGGAAGTCCAGCGTTCCCGGGGTGCGCATCGACGCCTCGGCGCTGACCGGGGTCTGGTCCTCCAGCAGCAGCATGCGTTCGAAGCGGATGTCGCGGACCTCGACGGAGTCGCCGAGCGCGGTGCGGGCGGCGGCCAGCGCCATCTCGCAGAAACCGGCGCCGGGCATCGCCGCGACGTTGTTGACCTGGTGGTCGACCAGCCACGGCAGCGCGGCGGTACCCACCTCGGCCGCCCATGCATGGCGTTCGGGTTCTTCCAGCAGTCGCACATGCGCGCCGAGCAGCGGGTGGGCGGCGACCAGATGGGCGCCGCGGCTCTGCTGGTCGCCGGCCTGCGGCTCCAGGATCAGCCGGCGACGGGTCCAGGTCGGCAGCGGGGCGTCGACCAGCTCACCGGTCGGCAGCAGCGCCGCGAAGTCCACGGCCGCGCCGGCGGCATACAGGTCGACCAGCAGCGTGCGCATCCCGTGCGGCATCTCCTGGCCGCGGCGCATACCGGCGATGGCCGCCACCTCGACACCGTTGGCCGCGGCGGTCTGATCGATCGCGCGCACCAGCAGCGGGTGGGGAGCCAGCTCGGCGAACACCCGGAAGCCGTCTTCCATGGCGGTCTGCACCGCCGCCGAGAACCGCACCGTGTGGCGCAGGTTGTCGATCCAGTAGTCGACATCGCAGTACGGCTGCTCACGCGGATCGAACAGAGTCGCCGAGTAGTAGGGAACCTCCGGCTCCAGCGGGGTGATGTCGCTGAGCATTCCGGCCAGCTCGTCCAGGATCGGCTCCACCTGCGGGGTGTGCGAGGCGACGTCCACGGCCACTTCGCGGGCCATGATCTCGCGCTGCTCCCACTCGGCGACAACCCGGCGCACCGTCTCGGCGGTGCCGCCGATCACCGTGGAGGTCGGGGAGGCCACCACGGCCACCACCACGTCCTCAATGCCCTGCTGCTCGAGTTCCTCGCGCACCTTCTGGGCCGGCATCTCGATGGCCGCCATCGCTCCCCCGCCGGCGATCTTCAGGCAGAGCAGCGAACGACGGCAGATGACCTTGACACCGTCGGCCAGCGACAGCGCGCCGGAGACCACGGCGGCGGCGACCTCACCGAGCGAATGCCCGATGACCGCCCCGGGGGTGACCCCGTAGGACTTCATGGTGGCCGCCATGGCGACCTGCATCGCGAAGATGCTCGGTTGCACCCGGTGGATGCCGGTGACGGTCTCCGGGGCCAGGATCGCCTCGGTGACCGAGAAATCGGATTCGGCGGCGATCAGCGGGTCGATCTCGGCGATGGTGGCGGCGAACACCGGCTCGTTGGCCAGCAGCTCGGCGCCCATTTCGGCCCACTGCGAGCCCTGGCCGGAGAAGATCCACACCGGTCCGCGGTCGTCCTGTCCGACGGCGGCCTGGAACACGTCGTCGCCGCCGGCGATCTCGCGCAGCCGATCGACCAGCGAGTCGCGGCTGTCGGCGATGACGCCGGTGCGCACCGGGCGGTGACCGCGGCGGCGGGCCAGGGTGTAGGCCAGGTCGTCGAGTCCCAGTTCGGCATCGGCGGTCTCGACCCATTCGGCCAGCCGGCCGGCGGTGCTGCGCAGCTCGTCGGCCGAGGTCGACGAGGTCGCGAAGATCAGCTTGTCGGCGGGAGCGGCAGCGATGGAAGAGCTATCCGTGCTATCCGGCGCCTGCTCCAGCACAGCGTGCACGTTGGTGCCGGACATGCCGTAGGAGGCGACACCCGCGCGGCGCGGGCCCTCGATCGGCCACGGGGTGTTCTCGGTCGGTACGAACATCCCGGTCTTGATCTTGGACAGATGCTCCGGAAGCTGGTTGAAGTGCAGGTTCTTCGGAACGACGCCGTGATGAACAGCCAGCACGGCCTTCATCAAGCCCAGTACACCCGCGGCCGACTCGGCGTGGCCGAAGTTGCTCTTCACCGAGGTCAGCGCGCAACGACCTTCGGTGCCGTAGACGGTGGACACGCTCTTGTACTCGATGGTGTCGCCCACCGGGGTGCCGGTGCCATGCGCCTCGAACATGCCGACGGTGGTCGGGTCGACATCGGCGGCGGCCAGTGCGGCGCGGAACACCGCGACCTGGGCGTCGCCGGAGGGGGTGAGGATGTTGTCGGTGCGGCCATCCTGGTTGGAGGCGGTGCCGCGGATCACGGCGAACACCCGGTCGCCATCGCGCTGGGCGTCCTCAAGTCGCTTGAGCACCACGATGCCGCAGCCTTCGGAGCGCACGAAGCCGTCGGCGGCGACGTCGAACGAATGGCAACGCCCGGTCGCCGACAGCATGCCCTGGCCGGAAGCCGAGGCGTACAACCGCTGGTCGAGCATCAGCATCACACCGCCGGCCAGCGCCATCTCGCTCTCGCCGTCCTGCAGGCTGCGCACTGCCTGATGCACCGCCACCATGCTCGACGAGCAGGCGGTGTCCATGGTCAGTGAGGGGCCGTGCAGGCCCAGGGCGTGCGAGATACGGCCCGAGGCCATGCTGAACGGGTTGCCGGTGAAGGCGTAGGCCTGGTCGAAGGCGCCGGCGTCGCTGGTGACCATGGCGTAGTCGTCGTGCGACATACCGATGAAGACACCGGTGGCGCTGCCGGACAGTGATGCCGGGGTGAAGCCGGCCTGTTCGACGGCCTCCCAGCTGGTCTCCAGCAGCAGCCGGTGCTGCGGGTCCATCGCGGTGGCCTCGCGCTCGTTGATCCCGAAGAAGTCGGGGTCGAAGCCGGTGACGTCGTCGATGAAGGCGCCCCACTTCGACACCGAGCGGCCCGGAACACCGGACTCGGTGTCGAAGAGTTCGTCAGCATCCCAGCGGTCGGCCGGAATCTCGGTGACCAGATCGTCACCCCGCAGCAGCGCCTCCCACAACCGGTGCGGAGAGTCGATCCCGCCGGGCAGTCGGCAGGCCATGCCAACAACGGCGATCGGGGTCATCGGGGCTGGGCGCACGTCGCTCACACCTTCTTGTCGGGTCAGTTCGGGATTACTCGGGTACATCGCTTCTGCTGCCGGGCATGCCGCGAGTCTTTGGAGAAGCGCCGAACCATCAACTCGAAGTTGCCAGTGCTAGCGAAAGTTTAGCCGAAGCCCGGTCGAAAAAACAGCAAAAATCCTTTTCACATCGACTCACAGGAGACGCATAGCCGGGTCTCAACCGGCCCCTATCCTGGAGCCCCTTGGAATTAGCTGAAGTGGCGGCGAGTGCTTACCGCGAACATCGGACGGGACCGTCATTCCATCAACAACATTGGCACATATATGCAGTTGACATGCGATTTCACCGACCAGGCAGGTTTCCCTCGCGGCAGTTGTCGACCCGCCGGACGATGACCGCCGGAGCTTTGCGGTGTCAAGATACGGATAATCTCGTTTATTTAATCTCTTCTACATTCAGGCAAATTGTCTAACTCCCATATCAACCGGGGTATTGATTGGTCGAGAAATGCTCTATTTCGACTGACCAGTCCTACCGCCAAAGCCGCCGATTAGAGGTGATCTAGACCTACTTACCCGGATCGTTAACTGAGAGTAGCCGCTACATGCCTGAGGACGCTGTCATGATTATGACCTGGCAGTTTCTACTGTCACTAAGGTATGGAGCAATCAAACTGAGAACAGACTGAGATACCTGAGGATAGGCCCATAAGCCCGGTCATGCTATTACTCACATCAGGAAATACCCATTTACTAAGTGCATTCAGTATGGAGAAATAGTCAGCATCCGCAAATCGTGCATAAGCGAACCACCGGCTATCCATAACTAATCATTAATCACTGGCTGAGAAATAAGACAGAGAGCCGCTTGACGTGCGTCGACTCTTTATATACATCGGATAACGATGACGTTCGCCACAGTTGCCGATGTTAGCTAGATCACCCTGCTACTGGGCCGGGTGGCCCGGTGAGATCGTTCAGCGATCCGTTGAGCTGCCGTTGGCGGCGTCCAGAAAGCGTTGGGCCGCAACGGCGGGCGGCAGCTCACCGGCCCGCACGGCCCGCTCTACCTCGTCACGCATCCCCGTCACCGCCGGGTGGGTGAGCACCCGCTCTAGCACCGCGTCGCGGACCATCGACCAGGTCCAGTCGACCTGCTGGGCACTCCGGCGCTGGTCGAATTCCCCGGTCGTGATGAGCAGCTCGCGATGGGCCAACACGGTGTCCCAGAGTTCGGCCACACCGGAACCTTCCAGTGCGCTCATGGTCAACACCGGTGGGCGCCAGCCGGTTTCGCCCGGATGGATCAGCCTGATCGCCGACGCCAGCTCGCGCGCCGCCGCCTTGGCCTCGGTGGCGTGTGGCCCGTCGGCTTTGTTGACCACGACGATGTCGGCGATCTCCAGGACCCCCTTCTTGATGCCCTGCAGCTGGTCTCCGGTGCGGGCCAGGGTGAGAAAGACGAAGGTGTCGACCATGCCGGCTACTGCTACTTCGGACTGTCCCACCCCGACCGTCTCCACCAGGACGACGTCGAAGCCAGCGGCTTCCAGCAGCACGATGGTCTCCCGGGTGGCCCTGGCCACCCCGCCGAGGGTCCCGGAGGTCGGCGACGGGCAAATGTAGGCCTGGGGATGGACGGCCAG
Source organism: uncultured Mycobacterium sp. (assembly GCA_964413455.1). GTDB lineage: Bacteria > Actinomycetota > Actinomycetes > Mycobacteriales > Mycobacteriaceae > Mycobacterium. Next base: position 18,532 of record CAYPTG010000008.1, read on the forward strand.
CCGGGCCATTCGGGTCTTGTCGCCGAGGATCGAACCGCCGGTACGGGTCGACGACGGGTCGACGGCCAGCACCGCCACCCGGTGCCCCCGATCGATGAGGTGCAGCCCGAGCGCCTCGATGGCGGTGGACTTTCCCACCCCCGGCACCCCGGTGATCCCCACGTGCAGGGCATGACCGGCACTCGGCGTGAGCTCGGTGAGCAGTCGTTGCGCCTGCTGACGGTGGTCGGCCCGGGTGGATTCGACGAGGGTGATGGCCTGGGCCAACGCGGAGCGGTCACCGGCGCGAATCGCCTCGGCCAGTGCCAGAGTGTCGCTACCGATATCCATCAGCCCATCAGCTCAGGTCGTACCCGCATCGGCCGGCCAGCTCGCGCAGCAGGCTGACGGCGGCGTCGGCGATGACCGTCCCGGGTGGATAGATGGCGGTGGCGCCGGCGGCGTACAGCTGCTCGAAGTCGCCGGGCGGGATGACGCCGCCCACCACGATCATGATGTCGGGGCGCCCGACGTCGGCCAGCGCCGCACGCAGCGCCGGCACCAGGGTCAGGTGCCCGGCCGCCAGCGATGACACCCCGACGACGTGGACGTCGTTGTCGGCGGCCTGTCGGGCCACCTCCTCGGGGGTGGCGAACAGCGGTCCGACGTCGACGTCGAAGCCGATGTCGGCGAAGGCGGTGGCGATGACCTTCTGACCGCGGTCGTGGCCGTCTTGACCCATCTTGGCGACCAGGATGCGGGGCCGGCGACCGTCTGCTGCCGCGAAGAGCGCCACCAGTCGGGCGGCTTCGGATAGTCCGGTGATGTTGCCTCCTGCGCCGACTTCGTTGCGGTACACCCCTGAGATGGTGCGGATTTCGGCCCGGTGCCGGCCGTACACCTTTTCCAGTGCGTCGGAGATCTCGCCGACGGTGGCTTTGGCCCGGGCCGCGTCGATGGCCAGCGCCAGCAGGTTGTGCTCCAGGCCGTGCCCGGCGGCGCTGCCGGGGTGGCCGGCTTGAGCCGCGTGGGTGAGCGCGTCCAGCGCGGCCCGCACCGCGGCGTCGTCGCGTTCGGCACGCAGCCGCCGCAGTTTGGCCAGCTGCTCATCGCGCACTCGGCTGTTGTCGACCTTGAGCACGTCGATATCGGGGTGCTCGTCGATCTGATATTTGTTGACCCCGATCACCGGCTGCTGGCCGGAGTCGATGCGGGCCTGAGTGCGGGCGGCGGCCTCTTCGATCCGCAGTTTGGGGATGCCGTCACTGATCGCCTGGGCCATCCCGCCGTGTTCGGTGACCTCGGCCATGTGTGCGCGGGCCCGCTGGGCGAGCTGATGGGTGAGCCATTCCAGGTAGTACGAGCCGCCCCACGGGTCGATCGGCCGGGTGGTGCCCGACTCTTGCTGCAGCAGCAGCTGGGTGTTGCGGGCGATGCGGGCGGAGAAGTCGGTCGGCAGGGCCAATGCCTCGTCGAGGGCGTTGGTGTGCAGTGACTGGGTGTGCCCCTGGGTGGCGGCCATCGCCTCGATGCAGGTGCGGGCGACGTTGTTGAACGGGTCCTGGGCGGTCAACGACCAGCCCGAGGTTTGCGAAGGTGCGCGCAACGACCTGGATTTGGGGTTTTCGGATCCGAATCCGGCGACCAGTTCGCTCCACAGCAGCCGACCGGCCCGCAGCTTGGCGACCTCCATGAAGAAGTTCATCCCGATGCCCCAGAAGAAGGACAGCCGGGGGGCGAAGGTGTCGATGTCCAGTCCGGCTTCCAGCCCGGCTTTGATGTAGTCGACGCCGTCGGCCAGGGTGTAGGCCAGTTCCAGATCGGCTGTGGCACCGGCCTCTTGGATGTGG
>CAYPTG010000008.1:20370-20752 GCA_964413455.1 uncultured Mycobacterium sp.
GCCGGAGATCGAAATGGAGTTGAACTTCGGCATCCTGGCACTGGTGTAGGCGAAGATGTCCGAGATGATCCGCATCGAAGGCGTGGGCGGATAGATGTAGGTGTTGCGGACCATGAACTCTTTGAGGATGTCGTTCTGGATGGTCCCGCTGAGTTTTTCCGGTGGCACGCCGTGTTCTTCGGCGGCCACCACGTAGAGCGCGAGGATCGGCAGCACCGCGCCGTTCATCGTCATCGACACCGACACCGACGAAAGGTCGATGCCGTCGAACAGTTGGCGCATGTCCAGGATGGAGTCGATCGCCACGCCGGCCATGCCGACGTCGCCGGCCACCCGGGGGTGGTCGGAGTCATAGCCCCGATGGGTGGCCAGGTCGAACGCC
>CAYPTG010000009.1:0-20645 GCA_964413455.1 uncultured Mycobacterium sp.
GCGCAAGCGGCGTCCAGTGCGGCCAGCGCGTCATCGGCGGTGGCGTCGGACACCTGGGCCAGCAGCTCGTCGGTAGCCGGATTGTGAACGTCGAACGTCGAGGCGCCGGCCACCTCGGCACCGCCGATCCACAGTCCGGTCGGAACCGAGGCCAACAACGCGGGGATATCTGAAGTTGCCATGGCTCAATGATCTACCCGATACGGGTACGGCCGCATAGGGTCTGGGGAATGAGCGCCGATAGCAGGGACATCACGGCCAGCCCGGCCTGGAAAGCACTGACCCGTCACCACGCCGACATCGCCGAGGTACACCTGCGGCAGTTGTTCGCCGACGATCCGGACCGCGGCCGGGAACTGACATTGACCGTCGGGGATCTGTATATCGACTACAGCAAGCACCGGGTGAGCAGGGAGACCCTGACGCTGCTGGTCGAGTTGGCCCGCACCGCCGGACTGGAGCAGCGCCGCGACGCGATGTTCGCCGGTGAGCACATCAACACCTCCGAGGACCGGGCGGTGTTGCACACCGCGCTGCGGCTGCCGCGCGATGCCGCTCTGGAAGTCGACGGGCAGGACGCCGCAGCCGATGTGCATGCGGTGCTGGACGCGATGGGCGATTTCACCGACCGACTGCGCTCCGGGGCGTGGACCGGCGCGACCGGCAAGCGCATCGAGACGGTGGTGAACATCGGCATCGGCGGCTCGGACCTGGGCCCGGCGATGGCCTATCAGGCGCTGCGCCACTACGCCGACGGCGGGATATCGGCGCGGTTCGTGTCCAACGTCGACCCCGCCGACCTGGTGGCCAAACTGGACGGACTCGACCCGGCCACAACGCTTTTCATCGTCGCGTCCAAGACGTTCACCACGCTGGAGACGCTGACCAACGCCACCGCGGCGCGACGCTGGCTGACCGACGCGCTCGGCGAGGACGCGGTGGCCAAACACTTCGTGGCGGTATCGACAAACAAGAAGCTGGTCGAGGAGTTCGGCATCGACAGCGCCAACATGTTCGGGTTCTGGGACTGGGTGGGCGGCCGCTACTCGGTGGACTCGGCGATCGGGCTGTCGGTGATGGCGGTCATCGGCCGGGAGGCGTTCGCCGACTTCCTGGCCGGATTCCATTTGGTGGACCGGCATTTCGCCACCGCGCCGCTTGAATCCAACGCGCCGGTTCTGCTGGGCCTGATCGGGCTGTGGTATTCGGACTTCTTCGGCGCGGAAACCCGTGCGGTGCTTCCCTATTCGAACGATATGGCCCGGTTCGCCGCCTACCTACAGCAGCTGACGATGGAGTCCAACGGCAAGTCGGTGCGAGCCGACGGCTCCCCGGTGAGCACGCCCACCGGGGAGATCTTCTGGGGTGAGCCGGGCACCAACGGCCAGCACGCCTTCTACCAGTTACTGCATCAGGGCACCCGGCTGGTGCCGGCCGACTTCATCGGGTTCTCCCAGCCCACCGACGACCTGCCGACCGCCGACGGGTCCGGCAGCATGCACGACCTGTTGATGAGCAACTTCTTTGCGCAGACCCAGGTGCTGGGGTTCGGGAAGACCGCCGAGGAAATCTCGGCTGAAGGCACCCCGGCCGCGGTGGTGCCGCACAAGGTGATGCCGGGCAACAAGCCGACAACCTCGATCCTGGCCACCCGGCTGACGCCGTCGGTGCTGGGTCAGCTGATCGCACTCTACGAGCACCAAGTGTTCACCGAGGGTGTGGTGTGGGGCGTGGATTCGTTCGATCAGTGGGGTGTGGAGCTGGGCAAGACGCAGGCCAAGGCACTGCTGCCGGTGATCACCGAGGACGCCTCACCGGCGCAGCAGTCGGACAGCTCGACCGACGCCCTGGTCCGCCGCTACCGGGAGGAGCGGGGCCGGGTTCGCTGAGCCGTTAGGCGAAGCGAAGCCCGGCCCACGGCCTGAGCAGAGTCTCCTAAACTCAGCGCCTCCTGAACTCAGCGCGGGACGTCGATGCAGCCGATACCCGGAATGCAGCCGCTGACCTGGCCCGGCGTCACCTGACCGCTGGGGCCGCCGGGGATCGAGCCCTCGACCAGGCCCGGGCCGGCGGTGCCGGTCGGACCACCCGGGATCGCCCCGGTGGCCCCGTCAGGTGTCACCACATTGCAAGTGGTGCCGTCCAAGGTGACGCAGTCGGTCGGGTCGGCGGCAGCCGGCACCGCCCAGGCCAGCAGCGCGACCGCGGCTCCGGCGAAGGTCAGTGGGAGTGATTTCGTCTTCCTCATACCACCCATTGTCCTCAGCGTCGGACCGTTAGGCGAGTGGTCAGGCGAACCGTTTGGTGAATCGCGGCGGCAGCGCCTTGAGCAGCACCACCATCGGCACCCACGGCCAGCCCGGGATGATCGCCCGGCCCTTCTCTCGCTCAATGGCGCCGACCATCTTGGCCACCCCGGTCTCGTTGTCCACCATGAGCATGGTCTTGCCGGCCCTGGCCGTCATCTCCGATTCGATGTATCCGGGTTCGATCACGGTGATCGCGATGGGGCCGGAGGGGTATTCGGCGCGCAGCGACTCCCCCAGCGACGACACCCCGGCCTTGCTGGCCGCGTAGGCGGCCTTCACCCCGGCCACCCCCTTGTTGCCCAGCACGCTGGAGATCAGCACCAGATGCCCGGAGCCCTGCTTCTTGAAGAGCTCCAGGGCCGTCTCGATCTGCACCAGGGCCGAGACCAGGTTGGTCTGGATGGTCGCCTTGTTGGCCCACAGTTTCCCGGTGCCCAGTGGGGCACCCTTGCCGATTCCGGCGTTGACGATGACGCGATCCAGACCGCCCAGTTCGGCGGCCAGCGCCGAGAACACCTCGGGAACCTTCTCATGATCGTCGACGTCGAGCTCGGCGACCGCGACGGTGATGTTCGGATAGCGCTGCAGCAGTTCGGCTTTCAGCTCGTTCAGCCGGTCGACGCGACGGGCGCACAGCGCCAGGTCGCGGCCCTTGGCGGCGAACGCCCGGGCCATCCCGGCGCCCAGCCCGGAGCTGGCGCCGGTGATGAGAATCCGCTGTCTGATCATTTCAGCAACCTCGACATCCTCCGGTCGGCGAGCACTTTGCCGCCGGTCTGACAACCCGGACAGTATTGGAACGACTTGTCGGCGAACGACACTTCGCGCACGGTGTCACCGCACACCGGGCAGGGCAGCCCGGTGCGGGCGTGCACCTGAAACCCGGATCGCTTCTCGCCCTTCAACGTTGCGGCCTGCTGACCGACCGACCGGTCGACGGCGTCGGTCAGCACCGCCACCATCGCGCTGTGCAGCGCGGTCAGCTGTTCTTCGTTGAGTTTGGCCGCCGTCGCGAACGGGGAAAGCCGTGCCGCGTGCAGAATTTCGTCGCTGTAGGCATTGCCGATTCCGGCGATCACCTTCTGGTCGGTGATGACGGTTTTGATCCGCCCGGTGTGCGGCGCCAGCACCTCAGCGAGTTGGTCGGCGGAGAGGTCCAGCGCATCTGGCCCCAGCCCGGCGATGCCGGGTACCGCGGTGGGGTCGGTGACCAGCCACACCGCCAGCCGCTTCTGGGTCCCGGCTTCGGTGAGGTCGAAGCCGGAACCCGACGCAGATTCGATTGCCGGGCTCCTCAGCGGCTCACTGCGCTGCGCCGCATCGGTCACCCGGCGTGCCGGGCTCCTCAGCGGCTCACTGCGCTGCGCCGCATCGGTCACCCGGCGAGCCGCACCCAGATGCACCCGCAAGGCGATCGGGCCCTTACCCGGCTTCAGCGGCGCCGGGCTGAGGTTGTCCGACCAGCGCAGCCAGCCGGCCCGGGACAGGTGGGTGATGAGATACAGGTCGTCGGCCTGTACTCCGAGGTACTTGCCCCAGCGGTGCGCGGCGGTCAGCGGGCGGCCGTGCAGTGCGGCGATGGGCGGGTCGAACGTCTTGAGCACCGATAGCGACGCCACGTCGATGCGCTGCACCGTCTGACCGACGGCATGGCGACGCAGGTGATCGGCAAGTGCCTCGATCTCGGGGAGCTCGGGCATCCGACCCTGATCCGCTCAACCCAGCTTGCGCTCGGCGTTGCGCACCGGCATCGACAGCAGCCAGCCCACGATCGATAGCAGGATGGCCGCCCAGATGGCCGTCCACCAGAAGTGGTCGATGTGCAGGCCCCAGTGCGTGGTGTGGTCGGTGATCCATGCGGTGATCCACAGCATCAGCGCGTTGACCACGATGTGGAACAACCCGAGCGTGACGATGTAGAGCGGGATGGACAGCACCGACACGATCGGCTTGATCAGTGCGTTGACCAGACCGAAGATGACGGCGACCGCGAAGACGATGCCGACCTTGTGCAACGTGGTCGTACCGCCGACGAAATTAATGCCAGGAACGATGAGGGTGACGACCCACAACGCCAAGCCGGTGACCGCGGCGCGGACCAGAAACGAACCCATCTATCAATCATGTCACGCACGCAGCAGGTATGTGTCCATGATCCAGCCATGCCGGGAGCGGGCCTGGGCGCGCAGTTCGGCGATGCGCTCGCCGACCTCGCCCACGGTTCCGTTTACTAACAGCTCGTCGGGTGTGCACAGGTAGGCGCCCCACCAAATCCTGGTCTGCGGCGGGCAACTCAGGAATGAGCACTCCGCGTCAAGCATCACCACCGCCGAACCGGTCAGGCCGCCGGCTCGCAACTGCCGGCCGGTGGTGATCAGCACCGGCTCACCGATATCGTTGAGCGGGATACGGTGCCGAGCCGTGAGTGCTTGCACCGCAGTGATTCCCGGGATGACGTCGTAGCGCAGGTCGACGTGCCGGGCCACCTCGTCGAGGATTCTCAACGTGCTGTCGTACAGCGACGGGTCACCCCAGGCCAGGAAGGCACCGACCTCGCCCGGCCTAAGTTCGTCTCGAATTGCGTTGGCCCACAAGCGGGCTCGTGCCGCATGCCAGTCAGTGACGGCTGTGGCGTAGTCGCCGTCGGCCGCCCGCGGCGGGTCGGGCAGCTCGACGAACCGGTAGTTCGGCTCGGCGATGAAACGGCTACAGATCTCCCGGCGCAGAGCTATCAAGTCACTCTTGGTCTCGCCTTTGTCCATCGCGAAAAACACCCGGGTGTCATTGAGCGCCCGAATCGCCTGTGCGGTCAGCTGATCGGGGTCGCCGACACCGATGCCGATGACGTGGAGCAAACGCATGACAGACAGTGTGCAGCGCGGCGCCGGCGCCGGCCAACTCGTTGTCGACGCAATAATGCACACGTTATCCACAGGGCCGTGCTCGACGGCTATTCCCGATTGTCTCGCTCCTCCTCCGGCGCGGATCGCGCCGGCATCGTCGACTCGACGTCGGCAGGAACCTTGTCCGGCCGTAATCCCCGCCAACTCGGGTGCCGCAACCGGCCATCCGACGTCACATGCCCGTAGCGCACCTCACCGACGAGTTCGGGGCGCACATAGGTGACGTCCTTGGCTTCTGCCGGCGGCAGCGCGGGCCGAAACGGTGACTCGTCGGTATGTAGCGGCGCCAGAATGGCTTTCAGCGACGCCAGCTCTTTCTCGGTGAAGCCGGTACCGACCCGGCCGATGAAACGCAGGCCGTCGGCGTCGGGAACCCCGAGCAGTAACGCCCCGATCCCACTGGACCGTCCGCCTTCGCCTTTGCGCCAGCCGCCGACAACCGCCTCCTGGGTGTTCCAGTTCTTGTCCTTGATCCAGGCCGAGGACCGCTGTCCCGGCAGATAGAGCGAGTCCCACTTCTTGGCAACGACGCCCTCCCACTTGCGTTTTCGGGAATAAGCCAGCGCCTCGGCGCCGTCACCGTCGATCAGCGCCGGCACCGTCAGGCCGGTGGCCTCGGCGAAGGCTTCCAGCACCCGCCGTCGGTCGCGGTAGGCGACCCGCTGCAACCATCGGCCGTCAAGTCGGAGAATGTCGAAGGCCCAGAACTCGATTCGGGTGGCCCCGGTCCGGTTCTGCATCGCACTGAAGCTGGGAACCCCCGCCGAGTCCAGCGCCACCACCTCGCCGTCGAGGACGACGTCGTGGTCGGCCAGCGTCTCGGCCAGCGGCTGTAGTTGCGGGTATTCGGCGGTCACGTCGCGTCCGTTGCGGGTCTGCAACCGCAGGCCCCGGTGATCGGCGTACACCAGCAGGCGGTAGCCGTCGAACTTGCCTTCGAAGGCCCACTGCTCAGCGGTCATCTTGTCCACCGAGCCCACCGTGGCCAGCATCGGCGCGATGTCTGCCGACACCCCGGTGGGCGATTGGTCTTTCATCCGGTGGGCCAGCCACTGGTCCCCCGAGGTTTGGATCAGCGCGTAGCGCCCGGAAATCCGTTGTCCATGCAGCTCGACGATGACTTCGCCGCCCTTGCCGCCTTGAGCTCCACCTCTTTTGTTGCCGGGCACGGTGAACTTCTCGGCGTGATAGGTGCCGGAGTCCCAGATCACCACTTTTCCGCCGCCGTACTCCCCCTTCGGGATGGCGCCCTCGAACGTCGCGTACTCCAGCGGATGATCCTCGGTGCGCACCGCGAGATGGTTGACCTCCGGGTCGGCCGGCAGATTCTTGGGCACCGCCCAGGACACCAGCACTCCGTCGCGTTCCAGCCGAAAGTCATAGTGCAGACGGCGGGCGTGATGTTCCTGAATGACGAAGCGGTCGTCCGTGCCGGTCACCGGCGCGGACGCCGGCACCGGTTCGGGGGTCTTGGCCGCATCGCGCTTGCTCCGGTAGCGGGTGAGCCGGTCGACGCGCGGGCCGTCCAGACCGGCCAGCAGGTCACCCTGTTCGGCCACCCTGACCAGCACCTGCTGGTAAGTCAGCTGCCCCAACCCCGGATCGCTCAGCTCGTCCCAGGTCCGCGGCGCGGCCACGGTGGGCGTCTGCCGGCCCCGCAGCGAGTACGGGGCAATCGTCGTCTTCGATGCGCTGTTCTGGCTCCAGTCCACAAACACCTTGCCGGCCCGCAGACTCTTGGTCATGCTGGCCGTCACCCGGGTGGGCATGCTCTGCTCCAGCTGCTCGGCCACCCGGCGGGCCAGCAGCACCTCGCCGTCACTGCGAATCGGTTCGGCAAGCGGGACATAGAGGTGTAATCCCTTGCTGCCGCTGGTCAGCGGATACACCGGTAAGTCGATGTCGTGCACAAGTTTTCGCACGGCATGGGCCACCTCACAGAGCTGGGCCATGGTCGCCCCCTCGCCCGGATCCAGGTCGAACACCAGCCGGTTGGCCGGGCCGGGCCGGCCGTCGGCGCCGAAACGCCATTGCGGCACATGGACTTCCAGCGCAGCTTGTTGGGCGATCCAGGCCAGGCCGGTGGCGCTGTCGATGATCGGGTAGACGGTGTCACCGGAACGGTGGGTCAGGGTTCCGCGGGGCAGCCAGGATGGGGCGGAGGTGGCCAACGACTTTTCGAAGAACGCGGTGGCGTCGACGCCGTTGGGCCAGCGTTTGCGGGTGGCCGGCCGGCCGGCGATATGCGGCAGCATCACCTCGGCGATCGCGGTGTAGTAGCCGAACACATCGGCCTTGGTGGTGCCGGTGGCCGGGTAGAGCACCTTGTCCGGGTTGGTCAGCCTGACCAGCGGGCCCGTCGTCGCACCCGGTGGCCACACTTCGATCACCACCTCAAGGTAAGCGATTGCTGGGCATACTGGTCCCATGCGTTCCATCTGGAAGGGTGCGGTCTCCTTCGGACTGGTGAACGTCCCGGTGAAGGTGTACAGCGCCACCGAGGACCACGATCTGAAGTTCCATCAGGTGCACGCCAAGGACAACGGCCGCATCCGGTACCAACGCACCTGCGAAGAGTGCGGTGAGGTGGTGGAGTATCGCGACATTGCCAAGGCCTACGAATCGGATAGCGGCCAGACGGTGGTGATTACCGACGAGGACATCGCCAACCTGCCGGAGGAACGCAGCCACGAGATCGAGGTGCTGGAATTCGTCCCGGCCACCGATATCGACCCGCTGATGTATGACCGCAGCTATTTCCTCGAGCCCGAGGGCAAGTCGCTGAAATCCTATGTGCTGCTTGCCCAGACGCTGGCCGAGACCGATCGGGTGGCGATCGTTCACTTTGCGTTGCGCAACAAGACCCGACTTGCGGCCTTGCGGGTCAAGGACTTCTCCAAACGCAACGTCATGGTGATCCACACGCTGCTGTGGCCCGACGAGATCCGCGACCCGGACTTCCCGGCACTGGACCAGGAGGTCGAAGTTCGTCCCGCCGAGCTGAAGATGGCCGGCCAAGTGGTGGAGTCGATGACCGCCGACTTTCACCCCGAGCAGTTCACCGACACCTACCAGGAGCAGCTGTGGGAGCTGCTCCAGGCCAAGCTGGCCGGCGGGGAGGCGTTCACTCCTGCGGACAAGCCCGAGCACCTTGAGCAGACCGGGGACGTCTCCGATCTGCTGGCCAAGTTGGAGGCCAGCGTGCGCCGGCGCCGCGAAGAGCGTGAAGGGTCTGCGGCCGGGGAGCGCAGCACGAAGCCGGCCGGTGCCGCGGCGAAGAAAGCGCCGGCCAAAAAAGCCGCACCGCGCAAGGCTCCAACCAAGAAGTAGCCGCTGTACGCTGCTGATATAGGAGTCGGAAGCCCGACGCCGGGGAGGAGGGAGCATGCACATCCTCCCGGCCGGCCTCGTCCCGGTGGTCGCGGTGCTGCTGGCGGCGCCAGTCGGCGCTGTCCCGGACTGCGCCGACTACGCGCCGAATACCCGGATCTGCCGATCGCCCGGGCACACCGCCATCATCACCACACCTAATCCGGCGCTGACCAACCCGTACCCGGGGTGGGGCTTCGGCGGGATCGGGGTTCCGGCGTTCGGTCTTGGCGGCGGCGGTATCTGGCTCGGTTTTTGAGCACGGATCCGCATCAGCCGTGGTCACCGCCGGGATCCCCGGAATCAGAGCGTCAGCGGCGGGATGACCTACTTCACATTTCCGACTATGATGGCTAGTTACGTCGTACGAAAGGCGGTGACGCCGTGCACCGAACTGTCTCTACAGCCACAGCCTATCCAGGCCGGATGGCGTCCTGGGTCCGCAAGGACTACCCGAAGGACGCCCCGGATCGTGGCCACAACTACCTGATCGCACTGTTCAGCATGGACTACGTCCCCCGCTGAACCGCGCCTGAATTGGCCTCTCACCAGGGGTCGGGGGTCGGGCGGTAAGCTTGCCAACCGGCCGCCCCCGTAGCTCAGGGGATAGAGCACGGCTCTCCTAAAGCCGGTGTCGCATGTTCGAATCATGCCGGGGGCACTTACATTTTCGCAGGTCAGCGGAGGTTATTTCACCCGCTGAGGCTGTGCACAACGGTCCGCAACGGGGCCAACGTCATCCCGGACCGCAACGCGAACGGGAAGGCTAGCGCCAGCACCACCGTCAACGAAAGCGCCGGGATCAGGCACCAGATGTAGATGAAGATCATGCTGGCCCGCCCAGATGTCACCGTCGTGATGCCGAGGACCATCGTCACCAGCATCGCGACGATGAACAGCAGCGCCACCAGTGGTCGGGGCAGTGCCCGGTTGGCCACTGCCGAGACCGAGGCGGCCGACGCGGACAGTTTCGACGCCGTGCTGAGCAGGCCGGCGGCTCCGGGTGTGCCGGATCCCGGTCCGTGGACGTAGCCGGTCACCGCGTCCTGAAATTCGTCCAACGCCGCCGCCGACGGCAGGTTCGCGGTGCTGCCGCGAGCCAGGAACGCGTCGTCCTGGTCGGATGCGGTGGTCGCGTAAAGCTTGAGCTTGTCCATCAGCGCCGCCGATGCGGTGTGGTCACCGATATTGCGAAGCTCCCAGGTCATCTGCTGGATCGCTGCCGCCTGCTGCTCGACCGCGGTCTGACCGGCGGTGACCGCGCCCCAGCTGATCGAGATGGCGAACCCGATGAAGAACGCGAAGGTGGCCGACACACCGGTCAGCAGATTGTTGGCCTGATCGGCCAGTTCTGCACGCACTTCGGAGCTGGAATACCGCAGAACCAGCCGCCGGGTCAGGTAACTCACCGCCAAAAAGAGCACAAATAGCACAGCCGCGATCAGGCTGGGCTGCATCGAGATGATGAGATCTCTCACGGGTTTTACCTCGGCGGCAGCAGCTGGAATCCCTTGAGGATCTCCTCGGAGTCCTTTTTGTAGGTCGGGTTGTCCGGTTTGACGGTCTGCACCGTCACCGTGACGACGTAGTTCGCGTCACTGGCCCGGTACACCGCGGCCAGCGAGGTGGCCCGCCGAGGCGGGATCACCGGGGAGTCCTTGGTTTTGCGGCCCATGCCCAGATTCAGCTCGGGGGTGGTGTAGCTGGAGGACAGGGCCGGCGCACCGCACATATTGGTCGAGGTGGAACTCACATCGGTGAGCTCGAGCTTCTTGTTCAGCTGATCTTGCTGGGCCTGCAAAATCTGGTCCGGCTTACCGATGTCACCGGCCACCTTCTGCAAGGTCACTGTGGCGTTGGGCGCGAACTTGTTGGCGGCCAGTTTCATGTTGCGGATGCCGAACCGGATCTGCTCGGTGTTCAACTTGTCGTTGCGCTCCCAGCCGGGCGGCACCGGAATCCGCAGTTTGGGTTCCTGGTCGGTGCGGCTGGGAATGTCGGTCATCGGCGCGGACACCGTCTCGCATTTATCGGCACTCGGTTTGCCGGCCGAGCATCCTGATCCGGTCACCGCCACCGCGGTAACGAGCGCGGCGATCAGCATCGGCTGGACCGGTCGCACTCCGACTCGTTTGCGCATCTACTTCCCTTCGCCGAACCGGCAATAGCCTACCGGGCGGATCACCCGTTGATCAGGACGGATACCAATGCCCACAGCGAACTGGCGAACACAGCGGCTGCGCACACCGCACCGATGTAGAACCCGTAGCCAACCGAAACCGGCTCGACCGCGTTGACCCGGAAGTACCACCAGATGAGCACGGCGACCAGGATGGCGATCACTACCGCGACGGCCGCCGCCAACCGCTGGGAAATTCCGCGGGCCGCCATCGCTCCCAGGACGATCAGCACCGAGGACAGCAGCACGATCAGCTGCCCGGCACCGAAACGCGGCGGCGGTGTGATGGCGCCGACGGCCCCGCCGATCGCGCTGGCCCGGCCACCGTCGGTGATCAGCCACGGCAGCCAGGAGCTCACGGACAGGCCGGCGGCGGACAGTGCCACCGCCCAGCCCGGGCGCAAACCGGCCATTCAGGCCGTGGCAAAGGTCGAAACGAACCGGTTCAGCGACTCGCGGACGTCGCCGCGCAGTGCCGAGGCGACGACCATACCGATCGGCCCGAACAAGGCGGGGCCGCCGAGGTGGACGTCGAGTGTGACGACCGAGGCGGCGGCCCCATCCTTGTCATTCGGGTGTACTTTGCCGATCAGCTTGACCTTCACCCCGCCGACGCCGACGCCGTTGAGCGTCATCGACTCCGGCGGCTTGAAATTGACGATGGTCCACTTGATCCGGTTGGGCATACCCATGACCTCGACAATGGAGTCGACAACGACTCCTTTGTCGAGGGTCTCGGGCAGCTTGGAGCGCCAGACCCGGTGAATGGTGAGCCATTCCTTGTACCGGGACAGGTCGGAGGCGTGTTGCCACGCCTCCTGCGGCGACAGCGGAACGTCTACGGAAACCGAGACCTTCGCCATCGTCGGGAACTACTTGCCGTCGACAGCGTCCGACGCGACGTCCTTGACCTTGTCAAACGCGCCAGCCGCAGCGTCCTGGACCTTATCCACCGCACCGGCGGCAGCGTCCCGAGCGTCAGCAGCGACACCCTTGACATGATCCACCGCACCCGAGGCGGCGTCCTGGACCCGGCCGACGGCGTCCCCGGCGACATCCTGAACCTTGTCGACGGCACCGGCGGCGGCGTCGCGGGCATCCCCGGCGACGTCCTTGACCTTGTCCACGGCGCCGGAGGCGACGTCCTGAGCCTTGTCGACGGCACCCGCGGCGGCACCCTTGGCGTCCCCGGCGACGTCCTTGACCTTGTCCACCGCACCGGCGGCGGCATCCTGGGCCTTGTCCACCGCACCGGCGGCGGCATCCTTGGCGTCCCCGGCGACGTCCTTGACCTTGTCCACGGCATCGCCGGCGGCTTCGCGGGCGGAGCTGGTGGCGTCGGCGACCTTGTCGACCGCGGTCTGCGCGGCGCCCTGCACCTTGTCGATGGTCTCAGCGAACTTGCCGTGGGTCTTCTCGTCGATGAAGTCGCCGGCCTTGTCGATCGCGCCCTCGACCTTGTCGACGTTCTCGCTGATGACGTCCTTCGCCTTCTCGATGTTCTCGGCGATGGCTTCCTTGGCCTTGTCAATGAAGGACATGTTTCACCCTTTCCTGGTGGTACGCGGGAATCGGCATCGACCGGTTGCCGGGCGACGTCCCTCGTCAATCTACGTACCCTAGTCGGTCGTTCGCCACAAAAATCGGGGTTCCCCGAGAACCCGACCCTGAATCCACCAGGACGCCTCGATCAGCGCCGCTGCCAGCACGCCGAGCAGCACCGCCGTCGTGGTCAGGGCCAGGTTAGACGGGTCGAGCATGAACTTCTCCCTGGCCCACGGCAGCGCGAAGATCACCAGATATCCCAGCCCGGATGCCGCCACCAAGGCGATGCGCCACCACTGGTAGGGCCGGGCCACCACGGCCAGCACCCACACCGCGCCGATCAGCAGGGTGATCAGCGCCGTCGTCGAGGCCTGGGTCTGCTGTTCGGTGCTGCCGCCGGCGCCGGGATAGGCCCGCAGGTAGGACACAAAGGTGGTCAGCCCGACGATGATGCCGGCCGGCAGCGCCGAGGTCATCACCCGGCGGACAAATCCGGTGCGGGCTCGCTCGTTGTTGGGCGCCAGCGACAGGATGAACGCCGGGATACCGATGGTGAACCAGGCGGCGATGGTGACATGGATCGGCTGGAACGGGTACAGCAGCGGTTCGGTGTGGCCGAGGTGCGACACCACCCCGGCCAGACCCACCGCCAGCGCCAGCAGCACCGAGTAGACCGTCTTGGTGAGGAACAGGTTGGAGACCCGTTCGATGTTGCCGATCACCCGGCGGCCCTCGCCGACCACATAGGGCAGGGTGGCGAACTTGTTGTCCAGCAGCACGATCTGGGCGACCGCCCGGGAGGCCGGGCTGCCCGAGCCCATCGCCACGCCGATGTCGGCGTCTTTGAGGGCCAGCACGTCGTTGACTCCGTCACCGGTCATCGCGACGGTGTGCTCGCGCGCCTGTAGGGCGTGCACCATGGCCCGTTTCTGGTCCGGGCGTACCCGGCCGAAGGTGGTGTGCTCGGCCATCGTCTCGGCCAGCTCGCCCGGGTCGGTGGGCAGCTCGCGGGCGTCCATCGTCTCGCCGTGCAGGCCCAGTGAACCGGCCACCGCACCAACCGACACCGCGTTGTCGCCGGAGATCACTTTGACGTCGACATGTTGGGAGGCGAAGTAATCCAGGGTGTCGCGGGCGTCGGGGCGCACCCGCTGCTCCAGCACCACCAACGCCACCGGTGTCACCTGCCCGGGCGCCTCGGGGGCATCGACGCGGCAATCCGAGCTGCCCAGCAGCAGCACCCGCAGCCCTTGGGCGCCGATCTGTTCGGCCTGAGCTGCCGCCGGTGAGCCGGGGTCGACCAGCACGTCCGGGGCGCCGATCACCCAGTTGCCGTGCTCGTCGTAGGAGGCACCGCTCCATTTGGTGGCCGACTTGAACGGGGCCACCGCCGTCGCGGTCCAGCCCGGCGCCTCGGGGTGCGCCTCGCCGATGGCCGTCATGCTGGCGTTGGGCCGGGCGTCGGCGGCGACCAGCGCGGCCAACACCGTCCGCACCTGATCGGCGGCGGCGCCGGGCAGCGGCTTGGCCTCGGCGAGCCGCATACCGTTCTCGGTGAGGGTGCCGGTCTTGTCGGCGCACACCACGTCCACCCGGGCCAGGCCCTCGATGGCCGGAAGCTCCTGCACCAGGCACTGGCGCCGGCCCAGCCGGATCACGCCGACGGCGAAGGCGATCGAGGTCATCAGCACCAGCCCCTCCGGGACCATCGGCACCAGGGCGCCGACCATCCGCAGCACCGAGTCGCGCCAGCCGACGTGGGTGAGGAAGAGCTGGGTGTAGATGATCAGCAGGCCGGTGGGCCACAACAGATAGGTGATGAACTGCAGGATTTTGTTGATACCGCTGCGCAGTTCGGATTTGACCAGGGTGAACTTGCTGGCCTCCTCGGCCAGCCGCGCGGCGTAGGCCTCCCGGCCGACCTTGGTGGCCCGGTAGGCGCCGGTGCCGGCCACCACGAAGCTGCCGGACAGCACCGGGTCGCCGGTCTTCTTGTCGATCGGGTCGGCTTCGCCGGTCAGCAGCGACTCGTCGATCTCCAGGACGGCGGCTTCCAGCAGCTCGCCGTCGACGACGATCTGGTCACCGGGGCCGAGTTCGATGATGTCATCGAGCACCACTTGGTTGGGCGGCAGCTCCGCGGTGCCGGACGCCCGGCGCACGGTGGGTTTGGCCTGGCCGACGATCGCCAGGTTGTCCAGGGTTTTCTTGGCCCGCAGCTCCTGGATGATGCCGATCGCGCTGTTGGCGACGATCAGCAGCCCGAACAGGCCGTTGATCAGCGAGCCGGTGGCCAGCACGATCAGGAACAGCACGCCGAGGATGGCGTTGATGCGGGTGAAGACGTTGGCGCGGACGATGTCGCCGACGCTGCGCGAGGCCCGGCTCGGGACGTCGTTGGTCTTGCCTTCGGCGACCCGGGCGGCGACTTCGGCATCGGAGAGTCCGGTGGCGATACTCGTGGTCATCGAGCTCATCGGGTGAAAGTTCCCATCTTGTCGTCGTCGAAATACTCCAGCGTCAACCTGTTGCCGTCGAACCGGGCCGCGGAAATACTTCCGGGAGGGGCGTTTTCATTGGTGAACGCGAAGGTGAACACGTCACCGTCCCAGTGGGTGAGCACGCCGACGTCCGGGCGGGGGCCGAGCCCGAGGGTGAGCTTCCCGTCCTGCTCGGTGACGGTCGCCGGTCCCCAGTAGTCGTTGGCGTAGCGCCCGGTGTAGGAGGCCAGTGGCCGCGGCGGAGCGGGGTTGGCCGGTGCTGGCTTGCCGGCCAGTTCGCCAGCGGGCTTGTCCATCCCGGCGAACGCCTGGGCGTACAGACTGCGCCAGTTCTCCCGCACCTGGCCGAACTGCACCAGATCGGCGAACTCGGCGGTCAAGGTCTCCGGTATGCCCGACGGTGCGGCGTTGGTCAGCGCGACGATGGCCACGTCGGCAGAGGGGATGATGACGACGTTAGTGGCCGCTCCCAGCGAGAACGCCCCGGAATGACTGAGCTGGGTGCGGCCGGCCGAGGTGGTGCCGACGTTGAAGCCGTAGCCGTAGAAGCCGGAACGCATGGCGGGCTGGCTCGGTGGGCTGGACACGATCTGCGGGGTGAGCGCGGGCAGCAGCGCTTTCGGGTCGACGACCGACGCACCGTGGTAGCTGCCGTCGGCCAGCATCATCGTCAGCCAGTGGGTGAGGTCGTTGACCGAGGCGCTGACCCCGCCCGCCGGTGACTGGGCGTCGGGGTTGCGGGTGTGGCGGGGCTGATAGCCGTCGTCGGTCTTTACGTGGCCAACCGCCCGGTTGGGCCGGGCCTGGTAGTCGGCGAAGCGGGAGCTGGTCGAGGTCATTCCGAGTGGTCGGTAGAGCACCCGGTCACTGAGTTCTTCCCACGACGTTGCGGCCGAGGCGGCGACCGCTTCGGCCGCGGCGGTGAAGCCGAAGTTGGTGTAGGCGTAGGAGGTTCGGAACGGGGCCAGCGGGAGCAGGCGCAGCCGTTGCAGCACGGCCCGGCGGTCATAGCCGAGGTCTTCGAGCATGTCGCCGGCGTGATCGGGCAGCCCGGAGCGGTGCGCGAGGAGGTCACCGACGGTGAGCATGCCGGTGGCGGCCGGGTCGGAGAGCGCGAACCACGGCAGCTTGTCGACGATCCGGGTGTCCCAGCCCACCGCGCCGGTGCCGACCTGGTGGGCGACGACGGTGGCGGCGATCGGTTTGGACAGCGACGCCAGCTGGAACACCGTATCGGCGTCGACCTTGTCGTCGCTCTCGGTATCGCGAACCCCGAATCCCTTGGCGTACAAGGCTTTTCCGCCGTGTACGACGGCGACCGCCATCCCGGGGATGCCGGAGGACGCCATCAGCTCGTCGGCGATGCCGTCGAGCTTGGCCACCGCGTTGACCACGGCGTTGTCCGGCAATGGCATCGCGGCGACCAGTGGCGGCGGCTCCTCAGACAGCGTGCCGGACGACTCGGGTCTGGTCACCGGGGCGGTGCACGCCGTCAGGGCGGCAATCACCGCGACGCCCGCAACACGGCGGGCCAGGGCCGACATAGCTACCTACGGTAGTCGTTGACCTGCCGGTCGACCGGGGACGGGCGTCGCCGGGTTAGGCCGTTGCCGACACAAGCCGAAGAACGATGGAGTTGGTATCTCCAACCACACCAATGTGTAGCGCATCAGGCATTGAGCGCAACGAATTGACCGGAGGCGGTTTTGGTGTACAAACCTGCTTCGTTCCCCTCCGCTACCCGCTCCACCACCGCACGTTCTTCGGAGGTTGGAGGATGGATCCGCAGGTGGGCGATGCCCCACCACTTGGTTATCACTGCCTGCACCGGATCGAGGTCGAAATCGTCATCGGCCTGCGCTAACGCGCACCGGAACTCTGCCTCGAAATCGACCAAATCATCGGGCGCCAGGTCTGCAAGGACCGCCCGGATCGCTGGCCCGGTTCGCTCTACTCCAACTGGGGTCGCCATGGCACCCATTCTCTCGCAGTGTCATGGCCATGCAAGTCACCAAACACGCCCACGCGGTTCATGCCCAGAATCGGGTTACAAGCGCCACCAGCGGTCCACGTCGGCCCCGGCGACCGGCGACACCCGTCCACCCGGCCGGGGCACGGCGACGTCCACCCCGGCGGCGCCGGCGGCGGCGAGCAGCCGGTCGGCGGGTTCGGCCCAGGGGTGCGGGGCCAGCCGGAAGGTGCACCAGTGGATCGGCACCAACACTCCCCCGTCGCCGCCGTTGAGGTCCCGGTGGGCCTGGGCGGCCTCCTCCGGGTTCATGTGGATATCGGGCCAGCTGGTGTTGTACGCGCCGATGGGCAGCAGGGTCAGGTCGAACGGCCCGTGCTGGGCACCGATGTCGGCGAAGCCGGCGGTGTAGCCGGTGTCGCCGCCGAAGAACACCCGGTGCTCGGGTCCGCTGAACACCCACGACGCCCACAGGGTGTTGTTGCGGGTCAGGAATCGGCCGGAGAAGTGCCGGGCCGGGGTGCAGGTCAGCCGCAGGCCGTCGATCTGGATGTCGGCGTTCCAGTCCAGTTCGCGGATCCGGTCGGCCGGGACACCCCAGGCCCGCAGGTGGGCACCGATACCCAGCGGGACGACGAACAACGCCCGCTGGGTGCGGGCTAACGCCCGAACGGTGTCCATATCGAGGTGGTCGTAGTGGTCGTGGCTGATCACCACGGCGTCCAACGCGGGCAGGGCTTCCAGTGGCAGCGGTGGCGGATGCAGCCGCTTGGGGCCGACCGCGCGCGACGGCGAGCAGCGCTGGCTCCACACCGGATCGGTGAGCACCCGGTAGCCGTCGAGTTCGACCAGCGCGGTGGCGTGGCCGAGCCAGGTGACCGACAGCGGCACGGTGCTGGATGAGGCTTTGGTCAGCTGGATCTCGCGGGCGGGCCGGGTCTCGGCGCGACGGGCGAACATCTCCCAGATCAGCAGCCGGTTCTCTTCGGCGTCCAGCCGCAGCGCCGACGACGGTTCCAGGTTGTGGAACACCCCGTCGCGGTAGTGCGGCGAGCCGACGGATGCCGCCCGGATGGCGGCCGCCCCGGCGCCCAGCGCGGATAGCACCGGCATGCTCAGGCTCCCTGGAACCTCGCGGGCCGCTTCTCCACCCGGGCCACCTGTGCCTCGATCACGTCCTGGCTGCCCCAGGCGTTGTCGAAGAGTTCCTTGTGCACGCTGGTCTGGTCCTGGTAGGCGCCGTCGTCGTTGAGCACCCGCTTGGAGTGACGCACCGACAGCGGCGCCAACCCGGCGATCTCGCCGGCCCAGGCCTGGGCGTCGACCAGCGTGCCGATCCGGTTGGCCATGCCGGTCATCAGCGCGGTCTGCGCGTCGAGCTTCTCGGCGGCCAGCAGCATGGCGCGGGCGCGACCGTAGCCGGCCAGCGACGCCAGTCGACGGATGCTCCAATTGTCCAGTGCCAGGCCGTATCTGGCGATCGGGAACTGGAAGTAGGCGTCCGGGGCGACGACCCGCAGATCGCAGACCATGGCCAGCTGCACCCCGGCGCCGATGGCCGGGCCGTTGATGGCGGCGATCACCGGGACGGGCACGGCGTCGATGGCCTTGTTCAGCGCGATCGCCTTGTCCGGGAAGTCGGCGGCGAACACGTCACCGGACAGGTCCGCGCCGGCGCAGAACACGGTGCCCGCGCCGGTCAGCACGATGGCCCGGACGTCGTCGGCGGCGGCTTTCTCGATGGCTTCCGACAGTGCGTCGGTCAGCGCGGAGTTCAGCGCGTTGCGCCGCTCCGGGCGCTGCAACTCGATGGTCGTCACATCACCGACACGCTCGATACCGATCATGGTCTCGAGCCTACTGGCCGAGTGAGTCGACCCACGCCCGGTGCAGGGCGGCGTAGTGGCCGTCGGCACCGATCAGATCGCCGGGCCGGCCGTCTTCGACGACCTGGCCACCCTCGAGCACCAGCACCCGATCGGCGATCGCCACGGTCGAGAGCCGGTGGGCGATGATCAGCGCGGTGCGCCCGGCCAGCACGGTGCGCAGCGCGCGCTGCACCAGGCGCTCGCTGGGGATGTCCAGCGAGGACGTCGCCTCATCGAGGATCAGCACCGCCGGGTCGGCCAGGAACGCGCGGGCGAACGCGACCAGTTGCCGCTGCCCGGCCGAGAGCCGGCCGCCGCGCTTGGCGACGTCGGTGCCGTAGCCGTCGGGCAGTGCGGTGATGAACTCGTCGGCACCGACGGCCGCCGCAGCGGCCCGAACCTGCGCGTCGGTGGCTTCCGGGTGGCCGAACCGGATGTTGTCGGCGATGGTGCCGGAGAACATGAAGTTCTCCTGGGTCACCATGACGACGTTGCGGCGCAGGTCGCGCTGGGCGATCCGACGCAGATCGACACCGTCGAGGGTGACCGACCCGGCAACCGGATCGTAGAAACGTGCGATCAGTTTGGCGATGGTGGTCTTGCCGGCGCCGGTGGTGCCGACCAGTGCGACGGTCTGGCCGGCCGGCACCGTCAGCGTCATCCCGGCCAGTACCGGAACCTGCGGCAGATAGCCGAAATGCACGTCGTGCAAACCGATTTCACCGTCTACCGACGCCAGGGCGACCGGCTGTTCGGGGTCGGTGATCTCAGGATCCTGGGCCAGCACCCCGGCGATCTTCTCCAACGCCGAGGACGCCGACTGGAAGGTGTTGAAGAACTGGGCGATCTCCTGAGTGGGCTCGAAGAACATCCGCAGATACAGCAGGAACGCGGTCAGCGTGCCGATCGTCATCTGGTCGTGCATCACCCGGTAGCCGCCGTAGAGCAGCACCAGACCGGTGGTGAGGTTGCCGACCAGTTTCACCGCGGGCATGAAGATGGCCAGCAACCGGAAGGACCACTCGTTGTCGGTCCGGTAGCGGTCGGCGACCGAATCGAAGATCTCCTGGTTGCGCTCTTGGCGCCGGTAGGCCTGCACCGCCTTGATCCCGGTCATGGTTTCGACGAACTGGACGATCACCAGCGCGGCGCTTTCCCGGACCCGGCGATAGGTGCGCGACGATTCGCGGGCGAACCAACGCACCAGAACCATCAGGATCGGGAACGCCAGCAGGCACATCAGGCCGAGCCGGACGTCGAGCACCACCAGCAACACCGCGGTGCCGACCAGGGTGAGCGCAGCGGTCACCAGACTGTCGAACCCGCTTTCCAGCATGTCCTGGATGGCGTCCACATCGTTGGTCGATCGGCTGACCACCCGGCCGGCGGTGTAGCGCTCGTGGAAGGCGACGTCGAGACGCCCGAAGTGCCGGAACAGCCGGCGGCGCAGCTCCAGCAGCACCCGCTGGCCGATCCGTCCCCAGGCGTTGAGGAACACCATCCGGGTGAGCGCCTGGACGGCCACCAGCGCGCACAGCACCGCCACCACGGCGACCAGTTCACCGGCGGATCCGCCGGCCAGCAGCGGCGGGATAGCGTGGTCGATCCCGCGTTTGACCACCATCGGAAACGCCAGGCGCGCAGTGTTTTCCACGATCACCACCACCGAGAGCAGCAGCACCGGCAGCCGGTAGGGCGTCAGCAGGTTGCGCAGCAGCGCGACGGCTTCCCGGCGGCGCGGAATCGACTCGTCGATGGGCGAGTCGAGGGACTGTTCGGGGCGCTCGTCGAGTCGGCCGCGCCAGTCGCTCACCGGGGCACCCCTTGGTCGGCGTCGTCACCGGGCGGGCGGGCGGCGACGCGTTCTTCGGAGGGTTCCTGGTAGGAGTGCTCGAGGCGCCGGCGGGCGTCGTCGGACTCCCACGGCGGCTGCGGCGCGCTGCCGTCGTCGAGTTCGTCGTCGACGGCCAGCAGCTCCCGGTAGCGCGGGACGCCGGCCAGC
>CAYPTG010000010.1:0-2973 GCA_964413455.1 uncultured Mycobacterium sp.
CAGCTTGGACGAACTGGAACGCGATTTCGGGGTGCGGCCGGACAACCTGCACCGGCCCTACATCGACGAGCTCACCCGGCCCAACCCTGATGATCCGACCGGAGCCTCGAGGATGCGGCGGATCGAGGACGTCTTCGACGTCTGGTTCGACTCCGGGTCGATGCCGTTCGCGCAGGTGCACTACCCGTTCGAGAACACCGACTGGTTCGAGACTCATTACCCCGGTGATTTCATCGTCGAATACATCGGTCAGACCCGTGGCTGGTTCTACACCCTGCATGTGCTCGCTACCGCGCTGTTCGACCGGCCGGCCTTCAAAACCTGTGTTGCACATGGGATTGTGCTCGGCAACGACGGTGCGAAGATGAGCAAGTCGCTGCGCAACTATCCCGACGTCAACGAGGTGTTCGACCGCGACGGCTCCGATGCTATGCGCTGGTTTTTGATGGCCTCGCCGATCCTGCGGGGCGGCAACCTGATCGTCACCGAGCAGGGCATCCGGGAAGGGGTGCGGCAGGTATTGCTGCCGCTGTGGAACGCCTACAGCTTCCTGGCCCTCTACGCCCCGCATGTCGGCACTTGGCGCACCGACTCCAACCATGTGCTGGACCGCTACATCCTGGCCAAGCTGGCGGTGCTGCGCGACGACCTGACCGCCGCGATGGACGTCTGCGACATCTCCGGGGCCTGCGAACAGCTGCGGCAATTCACCGAGGCGCTGACGAATTGGTATGTGCGGCGGTCGCGTTCGAGATTCTGGGCCGAGGACCGCGACGCCATCGACACCCTGCACACGGTGCTGGAGGTCACCGCCCGGCTGGCCGCTCCGCTGCTGCCGATGGCCACCGAGGTGATTTGGCGGGGTCTGACGGGTGAGCGTTCGGTGCACCTGACCGACTGGCCGGAACCGGGGATCCTGCCGGCCGATCAGGACTTGGTCGCTGCGATGGACCTGGTGCGCGACGTGTGCTCGGCGGGCTCCTCGTTGCGCAAGGCCAAGAAACTGCGGGTGCGGCTACCGCTGCCGAAACTCACTGTCGCGGTGGATAATCCGGGCCGCCTGGAACCATTCACCGGGCTGATCGCCGACGAGCTCAACGTCAAGGCCGTCGAGCTCACCGACGACATTGCCGCGCACGGTCGCTTCGAACTGGCCGTCAACGCGCGTGCGGCCGGTCCGCGGATCGGCAAGGACGTCCAGGCGGCGATCAAAGCGGTCAAGGCCGGCGAAGGGGTGCTGAATCCGGATGGCACCCTCAGTGCCGGCCCGGCGACCCTGCTGCCCGAGGAGTACAGCACCAAACTGGTTGCGGCCGACCCGGAGTGGACCGCCGCGCTGCCGGACGGCGCCGGGCTAGTGGTGCTCGACGGCAACGTCACCGAGGAACTCGAGGCCGAGGGCTGGGCCAAGGACCGCATCCGCGAACTGCAGGACCTGCGCAAATCCAGCGGCTTGGACGTGTCGGACCGGATCAGCGTGACGATGTCGGTCCCGGCCGGCCGACTGGATTGGGCCCGCACCCACCGCGACCTGATCGCCGGCGAGATCCTGGCCACCACCTTCGAGTTCGGGGATCGTCCCGCCGACCCGATCGAGATCGGCGACGGGGTGCGGGTCGCGATCGCCAAAGCGTAAGAAGTGTCGCGCTGGGTGCTGCATTTCGACATGGATGCGTTCTTCGCCTCCGTCGAGCAGCTGAGCAGGCCCACGCTGCGGGGCCGCCCGGTGCTGGTCGGCGGCACCGGCGGACGCGGTGTGGTGGCCGGCGCCAGTTACCAGGCCAGGGCCTTCGGCGCCCGGTCGGCCATGCCGGTACATCAGGCCCGGCGGCTGGTCGGGCCGACGGTCGTGGTGCTGCCGCCGCGCGTCGCGGTCTACCGGGTGGCCAGCCGACGCGTGATGGACACCGTCCGCGCGGTTGTTCCGGTGCTCGATCAACTCTCCTTCGACGAGGCGTTCGGTGAGCCCGCCGAACTGGCCGGCGCTCCGGTCGGCGAGGTGGAACGGTTCTGCGCCGGGTTACGCGCCCGGGTGTACGAGCAGACCGGGCTGATCGCCTCGGTGGGGGCCGGCTCGGGAAAGCAGATCGCCAAGATCGCCTCCGGGCTGGCCAAACCCGACGGAGTCCGGGTGATCCGCCGCGACGAGGAGCAATTACTGCTGGAAAGCCTTCCGGTGCGCCGACTTTGGGGGATAGGCCCCGTTGCCCAGGAGAAGCTTAACCGGGTGGGCAACGACACCGTCGGCAAGCTCGCCGCCCATACCCAGGCTGAGGCGGCCGACGTCCTCGGCGGCGCGGTGGGTACGGCGCTGCATCGGCTGGCCCGCGGCATCGACGACCGCCCGGTGACCGAGCGGGCCGAGTCCAAACAGATCAGCGCCGAGTCCACCTTCGCTGCCGATCTACGGACTCTCGATGCGCTGCACGAGGCCGTCGGGCCGATCGCCGAACACGCCCACCGGCGGCTGGCCCGTGACGGCCGGGGAGCCCGCACCGTCACGGTCAAGCTGAAAAAGGCCGACATGTCGACGCTCACCCGCTCAGCGACCCTGCCTTACGCCACCGCGGACGCCGGTACGCTGGCGGCCACCGCCCGCCGGCTGCTGCTCGACCCCAGGGAGATCGGCCCGATTCGCCTTCTGGGAGTGGGGTTTTCCGGACTCAGCGACGTCCGGCAGGAGTCGCTCTTTCCAGAACTCGACCAGCAGGAGTTCGAGTCCGCCGACGCGCCGGCGGCCGAGCCGGAAGGCCTGGTAACCGGCTGGCAGCTCGGCGACGACGTGACACACCCGGCCTTCGGCCACGGCTGGGTGCAGGGTGCCGGCCACGGTGTGGTCAGTGTGCGATTCGAAACCCGCAGTAGCGGACCGGGTGTGATGCGCACCTTCGCCATCGAGTGCCCCGACCTGGCCGCAGCCGACCCGGTGGACAGCTTGGACTGGCCGATGCAGCCGGACCCGTCACCCCCACC
>CAYPTG010000010.1:2983-19646 GCA_964413455.1 uncultured Mycobacterium sp.
CTCGCCGACGGCGAGCGCGGCGGCCAGCGCGGCGGTCACCAACACCCGGGCCTGGCTGCTGCGCAGCCCCGGCACCAGCACCGCGCCCGCCCGCGTCAGGTCGTGCCCCGGCCCGTAGGCCGCAGCGGTTCGCCCCCCGGGAACCCGGGTGGTCACCGCGACCGCCACACCCTGGCGGCAGGCCCGGGCCACCGCATCCACCACCGCCGGGCCGGCGTTACCGGAGCCCATCGCCTCCACCACCACACCACGCGCCCCGGCAGCGGTGAATGCGTCGATGGCGGTACCGTCGGCGCCCGGGTAGGCCGCCGCGATGTCCACCCGCGGCGCCGAACGCAGCGCCCCGAGGTGGGGCCGCGACTTGGCGCCGGTGAGCGAGAACTGGCCGTCGGATACCGTGCCGACCCGATCCCCGTCGATGAACGGTTGCCCGGCCAGCTTGGTCAGGCCCAGCGGAGCCAGCACCGCACCGGCGAATCCCACCAGCACACCCAGCCCCCGGGCCTGCGGGCTGGCCGCCACGGCGACCGCGTCGCGCAGGTTGGCCGGGCCGTCGGCCTCCGGGCTGTCCGCGCCGAACGCCGCGCCGGTCAGCACCACCGGCACCGGCCCGTCGTAGCCCAGCTCCAGCCAGAGTGCGGTCTCCTCCAGGCTGTCGGTGCCGTGGGTGACCACCACACCGTCGGCAGTGTTAGCGGCCGCCTGGCTGACCGCCGCCCCGATCCGCAGCCAGTCGGCCGGGGTGAGCGCGGAGCTGTCCAGGCTCATCAGGTCGACCACCTCGACGTCGAGCCCGGCGACCAACTCGGCCCCGCTTCTCGCCGGCCGCAACACCCCGTCGGTGCCGGCGCTGGTCGCGATGGTCCCGCCGGTGGTGATCACAACAACTCGCGACATGCCCGACATCATGCCGCCCGGGTGCGCGACGCGCAGGGCGCCGGGCGGGGTAGGCAATGATGGGGGAGTGACTGACCAGATCCCGCCCGGTCTCGACGGCGCCTCCGCGGCCGCGGACCCGCCGCGCCGGCGGCTGCGGCTGCTGCTCACGGTGGCCGGCACGGTCCTGCTGCTCGACGTCGTCACCAAGGTGCTGGCGGTCAAACTGCTCACCCCCGGCCAGCCGGTGTCGATCATCGGTGACACCGTGACCTGGACGCTGGTGCGCAACTCCGGCGCGGCGTTCTCGATGGCCACCGGCTACACCGCGGTGCTGACCCTGGTCGCCACCGGTGTGGTGGCCGGCATCATCTGGATGGGCCGGCGGCTGGTCTCGCCGTGGTGGGCGGTGGGCCTGGGGATGATCCTCGGCGGAGCGCTGGGCAACCTGATGGACCGGTTCTTCCGCTCACCGGGCCCGCTGCGCGGCCACGTGGTGGACTTCCTGTCCATCGGCTGGTGGCCGGTGTTCAACGTCGCCGATCCTGCGGTGGTGGGCGGGGCGATCCTGCTGGTCGGTCTGTCGCTGTTCGGCTACGACTTCGACACCGAGGACCGGCGCACGGCCGGTCATGCCTGATATGGCCGAACGGTCCATGCCGGTCCCCGAAGGGCTGGCCGGCATGCGGGTCGACGCCGGGCTGGCCCGGCTGCTCGGCCTGTCACGCACGACGGTTGCTACGGTCGCCGAAAGCGGCGGGGTGCAGCTCGACGGGGTGCCGGTCGGCAAGTCCGACCAACTGCAGGCCGGCGCGTGGCTGACCGTGACGCTGCCGCAGCAGCCCGCTCCGGTGGAGAACACCCCGGTCGAAGTCGAGGGCATGAGCATCCTGTACTCCGACGACGACGTCGTCGCCGTCGACAAACCGCCCGGGGTGGCCGCACACGCCACCGTCGGCTGGCACGGACCGACCGTGCTCGGCGGGCTGGCCGCCGCGGGCTTCCGGATCAGCACCTCGGGCATCCACGAGCGCCAAGGCATCGTGCAACGTCTCGATGTCGGCACCTCCGGCGTGATGGTCGTCGCACTGTCCGAACCGGCCTATACCGCCTTGAAGCGGGCGTTCAAGCAACGCACCGTCGAAAAGCGCTATCACGCTGTGGTGCAAGGACATCCGGACCCGTCCAGCGGCACCATCGACGCCCCGATCGGCCGGCACCGCGGCCACGACTGGAAGTTCGCCGTCACCGAGAACGGTCGGCACAGCATCACCCACTACGACACCGTCGAGATGTTCCGATCCGCCAGCCTGCTCGACGTCCACTTGGAAACCGGGCGCACGCACCAGATCAGGGTGCACTTCTCCGCGCTGCACCACCCTTGCGCGGGTGACCTCACCTACGGCGCCGACCCGGTGCTGGCCAAACGGCTGGGTCTGGAACGGCAGTGGCTGCACGCCCGCTCGCTGGCCTTCGCGCACCCGGCCGACGGCCGTCGCATCGAGATCACCAGCCCCTACCCGGCGGACCTACAGCATGCACTGGACGTGCTGCGCGCCGACTCGTGAGCCACCGAACCGGACCAAACCCTCACCCGCACACCGCTACTCGCCGCAGCGATGGGCGCGGCCTGCTCTACGGGGTGACGGCCTACGGGCTGTGGGGGGTGTTCCCGGTGTTCTTCGACGCGCTGGCCCCGGCCGGCGCGGGTGAGGTGCTGGCGCACCGGGTGCTGTGGACGCTGCTGCTGATGGCGGCGCTGCTGATTGCGGTCAGGCGGCTGGGCGATCTGCGCCGCATCGCCCGGCGCACCTGGCTGCTGCTGGGCCTGGCGTCGGTGCTGATCTCCACCAACTGGCTGATCTATATCTACGCGGTCAACTCCGGCCAGGTGGTCGACGCCGCGCTGGGCTACTTCATCACCCCGCTGGTCAGCGTGCTGGCCGGGGTAATGATCTTCGGGGAGCGGCTCAACCGGGCCCAGTGCGTTGCGCTGCTGATCGCCTGTGCGGCGGTGGTTCTGTTGTCGGCCGGGGTCGGCGGGCCGCCGCGGATCGCCGTCGGGCTGGCCCTGTCCTTCGGGCTCTACGGCGCGGTCAAGAAGGTCGTGCCGGCCGACCCGCGGGTCAGCGTCGCGGTGGAGACCGGCATCGCCGCGCCGCTGGCGGTCGGCTACCTGGTGGCCCTTCAGCTCGCCGGGCAGGCCACCTTCAGCGACCACGGGCCGGCGCACACCGCGATGATGATGCTGTGCGGCCCGGTCACCGCCGTCCCGCTGCTGCTGTTCGCCGCGGCCGCGCAGCGGCTGCCGCTGGTCACCCTCGGGCTGCTGCAGTACCTGACGCCGACGATGCAGCTGATCTGGGGTGTGCTGGTCGACCACGAGCCGATGCCACCGGCCCGCTGGGCAGGATTCGCGCTGATCTGGATCGCGCTGGCGATATTCAGTGCGGACGCGTTGCGCCGAGCTCGGGCCGACCGGCTATCCACGGGGTGAATACCGGGCGGTACCTGTGAAACGGCAGTGTGCACGGGTACCTTGCAGGCATCATGTCTGACACGAAGAAACGCAACCGCCGGATCATGATCGCGGTGATGGCGGCGATCTCGTCGGCGGCGATCGTCGTACCCATGCTCATCGGGCTACTGGCCCCCAAAGCGAATCGGGGCGCGGCCGGACCGATCACCCCGACCAGCACCGCACCGCCGCTGACCATCAAACCGCTGGCGGTACGGCCGGTGGTCAGCGCGTTCGTGACCACCCCCGATCAGTGCCCGGCCCCGCCTAAGCCGATGCCGCGGGACCAGCCGGTCCGGATCTGCGATATCGACAAGACCGCGGTGTACGAGCTCGGCCCGGAAGCACTGCGGGTCCAGTTGACCACCGTCGACAACTTCCGCAATCCGCTCGACGGGGTGGAGACCGTGCAGATGACGATGACCAACGATTCGGCAAAGCAGTTCGGTAAGTTCACCGGCGGTCAGGTGGGTAACCAGATCGCCTTCGTGCGGTCAGGGACGGTTGTCTGGGGCCCCAAGATCGGCGGCCCGATCGAGGGTCAGGTATTGCAGCTGTCCGGCAATCTCAAGCCCGAGCAGGGCAAGAAGATCGCCAAGATGCTTCGCGACGGCAACTGAGCAGTCCCGCATCGTCGCTGGGCGACACGGCGCCGGGCGGGGTTGATGTCCCGGCGACACGGCGCCGGGACACGCCGAACGCGTCGGAGCCCGGCCCTAGACTGACGGGCCTATGGGCGATTCGTTCGTGCACCTGCACAACCACACCGAGTACTCGATGCTCGACGGTGCCGCCAAGATCACGCCCATGCTGGCCGAAGCCCAGCGGCTGCAGATGCCCGCCATCGGGATGACCGACCACGGCAACATGTTCGGTGCCAGCGAGTTCTACAACGCCGCCACCGCCGTCGGCATCAAGCCGATCATCGGTGTGGAGGCCTACATCGCGCCGGGTTCCAGGCTGGACACCCGCCGAATCCTGTGGGGCGATCCCGGCCAGAAGTCCGACGACGTCTCCGGCAGTGGCTCCTACACCCACCTGACGATGGTCGCCGAGAACGCCACCGGTCTGCGTAACCTGTTCAAACTCTCGTCACTGGCCTCCTTCGAAGGCCAGCTCGGCAAATGGTCGCGGATGGACGCAGAGATCATCGCCGAACACGCCGAAGGCATCATCGCCACCACCGGATGCCCGTCCGGGGAGGTGCAGACCCGGTTGCGGCTGGGCCAGTACGCCGAGGCGCTGGAGTCGGCCGCCAAGTGGCGCGACATCTTCGGCCCGGAGAACTACTTCCTGGAGCTGATGGACCACGGGCTGTCCATCGAACGCCGGGTCCGTGACGGCCTGCTGGAAGTCGGCCGCGCACTGGGCATCCCGCCGCTGGCCACCAACGACTGCCACTACGTCACCCGTGAGGCCGCCCACAACCACGAGGCGCTGCTGTGCGTGCAGACCGGTAAGACGTTGTCGGACCCCAACCGGTTCAAGTTCGACGGCGACGGTTACTACCTGAAGTCCGCCGCCGAGATGCGCGCCCTGTGGGACGACGAGCTCCCCGAGGCGTGTAACTCCACCCTGCTGATCGCTGAGCGGGTGCAGTCCTACGCAGACGTGTGGACCCCGCGGGACCGGATGCCGATCTTCCCGGTGCCCGACGGGCACACACAGGCCAGTTGGCTGCGCCGGGAGGTGGACGCCGGCCTGGCCCGGCGGTTCCCGGCCGGGGTGCCCGATGACTACCGCGCACGGGCCGCCTACGAGATCGAGGTCATCTGCGACAAGGGTTTTCCGTCCTACTTCCTGATCGTCGCCGACCTGATCGGCTACGCCCGGTCGGTCAGCATCCGGGTCGGCCCGGGCCGCGGGTCGGCTGCCGGCTCGCTGGTCGCCTACGCGCTCGGGATCACCGATATCGACCCGATCCCGCACGGCCTGCTGTTCGAGCGGTTCCTCAACCCGGAACGTACCTCGATGCCCGATATCGACATCGACTTCGACGACCGTCGGCGCGGCGAGATGGTGCGCTACGCCGCCGAGAAGTGGGGTAGCGACCGGGTCGCCCAGGTCATCACCTTCGGTACCATCAAAACCAAAGCGGCGCTTAAGGATTCGGCTCGGGTGCATTACGGCCAGCCCGGGTTCGCCATCGCCGACCGGATCACCAAGGCGCTGCCGCCGCCGATCATGGCCAAGGACATCCCGTTGTCCGGCATCACCGACCCGGCCCATGAGCGGTACAAGGAGGCCGCTGAAGTTCGCGGCCTGATCGAGACCGACCCGGACGTGCGCACCATCTACGAGACCGCACGCGGACTGGAAGGCCTGGTTCGCAACGCCGGGGTGCACGCCTGCGCGGTGATCATGAGCTCCGAACCGCTGATCGACGCGATCCCGCTGTGGCGCCGCCCGCAGGACGGCGCCATCATCACCGGCTGGGACTACCCGTCGTGTGAGGCCATCGGCCTGCTGAAGATGGACTTCCTGGGCCTGCGCAACCTGACCATCATCGGCGACGCGCTGGAGAACATCAAAGCCAACCGGGGTATCGACCTGGAACTGGAGTCGCTACCGCTGGATGACAAGCTCACCTATGAGTTGTTGGGCCGCGGGGAGACCCTCGGCGTGTTCCAGCTCGACGGCGGCCCGATGCGGGATCTGCTGCGCCGCATGCAACCCACCGGTTTCGAGGACATCGTCGCCGTCCTGGCGCTGTACCGGCCCGGACCGATGGGAATGAACGCGCACAACGACTACGCCGATCGCAAGAACGGCCGTCAGGCGATCAAACCGATCCACCCCGAGCTGGCCGAGCCGCTCGCCGACATTCTCGCCGAGACCTACGGCCTGATCGTCTACCAAGAGCAGATCATGCGTATCGCGCAGAAAGTGGCCAGCTATTCGCTGGCCCGAGCAGACATTCTGCGCAAGGCCATGGGCAAGAAGAAGCGCGAGGTGCTGGAGAAGGAATTCGAGGGCTTCTCCGACGGCATGAAGGCCAATGGATTTTCGCCGGGTGCGGTGAAAGCGTTGTGGGACACCATCCTTCCGTTCGCCGACTACGCGTTCAACAAATCGCATGCCGCCGGCTACGGGTTGGTGTCGTACTGGACGGCCTATCTCAAAGCCAACTATCCGGGTGAGTACATGGCGGGTCTGCTCACCTCGGTGGGCGACGACAAAGACAAGGCGGCGGTGTATCTGGCCGACTGCCGCAAACTGGGCATCACGGTGCTGCCGCCGGACGTCAACGAGTCGGAACTGAACTTCGCCTCGGTGGGCACCGACATCCGGTTCGGCCTGGGTGCGGTCCGCAACGTCGGCGCCAACGTGGTGAGTTCACTGATCGCCACCCGCACCGCGAAAGGCAAATTCACCGGCTTCTCGGACTATCTGCACAAGATCGACATCGGCGCCTGCAACAAGAAGGTCACCGAATCGCTGGTCAAGGCCGGCGCCTTCGACTCGCTGGGGCATCCGCGCAAGGGCCTGTTTTTGGTGCACAGCGACGCCGTCGAGTCGGTGCTGGGTACCAAGAAGGCCGAGGCGATGGGCCAGTTCGACCTGTTCGGCGGCGGACCGGACGGCGACGGCGCCGATACTGGCGATTCAGCGTTCACCATCAAGGTGCCCGAGGAGGAGTGGGAGGACAAGCACAGGTTGGCCCTGGAGCGCGAGATGCTCGGGCTGTACGTGTCCGGCCACCCGCTCAACGGGGTCGCGCATCTGCTGTCCGCCCAGACCGATACGGCGATCCCGGCCATCCTGGACGGGGACGTCGCCAACGACACCCAGGTGCGGGTCGGCGGAATTCTGGCGGCGGTGAATCGCCGGGTCAACAAGAGTGGAATCCCTTGGGCCTCTGCGCAACTGGAGGATCTCACCGGCGGAATCGAAGTGATGTTCTTCCCGCAGACCTATTCGCTGTTCGGCGCTGAGATCGCCGACGACGCCGTGGTGCTGGTTGGTGCCAAGGTTCGGATTCAGGACGACCGGATCACGTTGATCGCCAATGACCTTGTGGTGCCGGACTTCTCCAATGCCCAGCCGAACCGGCCGTTGGCCGTGAGCCTGCCGACCCGGCAGTGCACGCTGGACAAAGTTTCCGCGCTCAAGCAGGTGTTAGCCCGCCACCCGGGCACCGCCCAGGTGCATCTGCGGCTGATCAGTGGCGAGCGGATCACCACACTGGAACTCGACCAATCACTGCGGGTGACGCCGTCCTCGGCGCTGATGGGGGATCTGAAAGCGCTGCTGGGGCCGGGCTGCCTGGGTGGCTAAGGCTTTGAGGTAGCCTGATAAAAACCTTAGAACAGCAGGAAGGCG
This sequence comes from uncultured Mycobacterium sp., assembly GCA_964413455.1. Taxonomy (GTDB): domain Bacteria; phylum Actinomycetota; class Actinomycetes; order Mycobacteriales; family Mycobacteriaceae; genus Mycobacterium. Next base: position 10,701 of record CAYPTG010000010.1, read on the forward strand.
TGCTCATGCGACACGCGGTGCGCAATGTAGGTTTGGCCGTCCTGGTGATTCTCGCGGCGGGGGTGCTGGGGTTCGTCTCCACCAGTTCGGCGGCGGTGGCGCTGGCCGCGGCCACCGGAGTGACCGCACTCATCATGGGCGGCACCGGCCACCCGCTGTCGACGCCGCCGGACACCGTCGAATACGTCCAGCAGTATCTCGACGTCGCGGTGCACAACTTCATTACCCCGGCGTCGACGGCCACGCCGTCGACCGGGGTTCCGGCCGGCCCGTACAACTCGATCGCCGTGGTCACCCCTGAGGAGTTCGCCCCGGACCACGGTTCGCTGACCTTCGATCAGTCGGTCGCCCAGGGTGTGGTGGCGCTGGATAACTGCATCAAAGCCAATGGCTGTGTCTTCAACCCGGAGGTCGGCGGTTCCGCGCCGCAGGCCGGCGATTCGTTTGTCGTGTTTGGCTTCTCGCAGAGCGCGACGATCTCGACCTTCGAAAAGCGCGCTCTGGCGCAGGAATACGCCGACGGTGCCGGCCCCGAGGTGTCCTTCGTGCTGATCGCCAACGGCAACCGGCCCAACGGCGGGCTCTTGGCCCGCGGCCCCGAAGGCGTGACCATTCCCAGTTGGCTGACCTTCGGCGGCGCGACGTTCAGCGGCGCGACTCCGACCGACACCCAGTACGCGACCGTCGACATCGCCCGCCAGTACGACGGCTGGTCGGACTTTCCGGTGAACCCGCTGAACCTGGTCGCCGATCTGAACGCCATGATGGGCATCACCTACCTGCACACCTCGTCGCCCGGATACGCCGAAATCAGCCTGGACGACCCGTCGATCATCAACCAGGGCAGCTATGGCGACACCACCTACTACCTGGCGCCGACGTCGATCCTGCCGCTGCTGATGCCGCTGGAACAGATTCCGCTGGTTGGATACGCCTGGGCGGACTCGCTGGATCCGATGCTGCGGGTGATCGTGGAGGCGGCCTATGACCGCTCGGCCAGCCCTGGCGAGCCCACCAGCTGGAATGTGTTCTATTTCCCGAACCCGATCACATTTGCGGTGGACTTCACCGCCGCGCTGCCGACCGGGGCGGACAACGGATTCGAGGATCTGTTCGGGATTCGTCCGTTCGGCACCCAGCGCCCCGGGCCGTACGGCGTCGGCTCGAACAGCGAATCCTCCTCGGTCGCAACAGTTTCCGAATCTACTGTCAGTGCGGCATCGGCAGTGGATGCCCCCGTCTCGGCGGCGGTGCCCGATACCGCAGCGAATGTTGCGTCGACTCAGCCGGTTGCCTCGCCGAGCCTGGCGGCCGAACCGGCTGTCTCATCCACGACGGCGAACACTTCCGAGCCCACTCCGGAGGCGCAGACTTCGCCGGTCACCGCGGTGGCCCAGACGGTTGAGCCGAGTGCCGCTGAGACGACGAGTGCTGCTGAGACGACGCCGCGGGTCACCGCAAGCCGTGCGGACCGGTCCGCGACCACCACCGACATCACGTCGTCCACCGACCCGTCTTCCGAGTCGCCAGATGCGGCGTCTTCGACCCAGCCCGCTTCATCAGAACCGGCATCGGCGGGCGGCGGCTCAGGGCGCGAAACCAGCCCGCGGCATACCGCTTCGCGGGCTTCCCGAGGCTAACGGTCAGCGCTGGACGGCGGCCCGGTACCCGGTATAGGCCAACGGGGCGAACAACGCCGCCAACGTCAGCCACCATGCCGTCGCGGCCAGTAACGCCGACCCCGACGGTGCGCCGGTCTCCAGTGACCGCATCACCTCGATGATCGATGACATCGGCTGGTATTGAACGATCGGGCGCAGCCAGTCCGGGATCAGGGCCAGCGGAGCAACACCGGAGCTGCCGAAGACCATCGCGATCACCAGAGGCCCCAATAGTGCAAAGGGGACGCTGCTATCGGTTCTGGTGGCCAGGGCGACGACCAGCAGGGCGAAGACCACCACCACAACGGCGGGCAGGAGCACGAACGGAATGATGTTGAACCAGCTACCGCTGAATCGGAGCCCGAGCACAATCCCCACCCCGGTGATGATGATCGATCCGACGGTCGCCCGGATCGCCTCGGCGAGTAGCCGTCCGACCAGCGCGCTGCCCCGGTGGACCGGCAGGGTCCAATAGCGGCCGAGAAGGCCGATCCTGCGCTCGTAGGGAATCACCAGACCCACGCCCACGGCGCCGAAAAGGGCACCGGCAACCGCACAGGTGGGTACCAGAACATCAAGGGTGTGGGTGCCGGTGATCCTTGTCATCGACTTGCTGACCAGCATGTGATAGGTGAACAGCAGCAGCGTGGGCAGCAACACGGCCTGCGCCGGCACCACAGGAAGCCGGCGCCACCGGGTCAGCAGCTGGCCGGCGAACGCGAAACTCTCGCGGACCATGGACGACCGTGCGGGGGTGACCGTCATGTCACGGCCGTCGGGTCTGCAGCCGCAGGGCGATCGCGCCGAACACCAGGATGAAACCCAGGCACCAGGCCAAGGTCACCATCAGGTTGGCAACCCCGACGTGACCGGTCGCCAAACCGCGGAGAGTTTCGGTGATCTGGGATACCGGCTGATGGCGAACGAACGGCTGCACCCACCCTGGGAAAGAGTCGACGGGAGCCAGGCCGGTCGACAGCATGACCAATAGTAGCTGCGGGATCAGCAGCAATTGACTGGTGTCACTGAGCGCCCAACCCATCGAGCCGATCGCGTCGGCACCGAGGGAAAGCCCGACCGAGAGCATCAGAACCACGGCGATAAACGCCACCGTGTAGCCGGGTCCACCGGAAAAGCGGAAGCCCAGAATGTATCCCAGCGCGATCCCGGCGGCAATGCCGAGCCCGTCGCGCAAGAGGCTATAGAGCAGCCGGGCCAGCAGGGGAGTCGCGGTGCGGACGGGCAACGTCGTCAGCCGTGCGGTGATACCCGAATCCTTGTCTCGCGCAGCACGATCGGCGGCGGTCAGCGTACCCAGCAGGATGCTCTGCACGAGTACCGCCGCAAGTACATACTGCGGATAACTCACCCCCCCGGTGTCGATCACATGTTGGAGCCCGATCGTGAAGATCCCAAGGAAAGCGATCGGCGTCAACACCGCAAGTAACAGGTCCAGATCACGCAGGCTGCGGATGAATACGCGCTGCGTCAGGGCGGCCAGCGGCCTCATCGAGCCGAAGACGATGACGAAGACAGGTGAATGAATACCTCGTCGAGCGAGGGCTTACGCAGGGAGATGTCGAGGAGGTCAATGCCGAGTCGGTCGATTCGGCGAAAAACTTCCGTCAAAGTGGCCACTCCGTCGGGTGCCGGCACCGAGATCGAGTTGTTGTCGCGGTCGATGTCCCGGGAGGCGAAATCCGACAACGCGGCGTCGATGCGGGCCAGATCCGCGGCCGACTCGGCGGTCACTTCGCAATAACTGGACCCCACCCGCTTTTTGAGTTCCTCGGCGGTCCCGGTCTCGATCACCGTGCCGGAGTTGACGATGACGATCGAGTCGCTGAGAACGTCGGCCTCTTCGAGATACTGGGTGGTGAGCAATATCGTGACTCCCTCAGCTGCGAGGGCGGACACCAGCTCCCAGACGTTGCGCCGGCTGTGCGGATCGAGGCCGGTGGTGGGCTCGTCAAGGAACAGCACCTTCGGTGTCACCACCAGTGCGGCGGCGATGTCGATGCGCCGGCGCATGCCCCCCGAGTACGTCGCCACCCGCCGGTCGGCAGCGTCCTCCATACCGAAGTGGTCGACCAACTCATCGGCCCTTGTCCGGGCGTCTCGGCGGCTCATTCCCCACAACCGCCCGAAGAGCGCCAGGTTCTCCCGTGCGGTCAGCATCGGATCCAGCGCCACCTCTTGGCCGGTCACTCCGATGCTGGCGCGGACCTGTTCGGTCTGGCGGACCACGTCATAGCCGGCCACTATCGCCTTGCCGGAATCCGGCTTGATCAATGTGGAGAGAATCTTGACGGTGGTCGTCTTACCCGCACCGTTGTGGCCCAGCAAAGCGCAGACCGAACCGGAGGGCACCGAGAAGCTGATGCCGCGCAAGGCGGGTAAGCCGCCGAACGCCTTGCTCAGACCCTCCACCTCGATCACGGGTACACGATACAGTCCGTAGAATTCGCTGGCGGTGAGTCGATTCGCACTGAAGATGTGGAGGCGCGGCGATGGTGTCAGGACATTCCGCACCGTCGGGCGCACCGGCTTTGCGCTTCGCCATCATCATCCCCGCCCACGACGAAGAACGCTATCTTCCAGCGACATTGGAGCATGTCAGGGCGTTGAACTATCCGTCCGATCGCTACCAGGCCATCGTCGTCGAGAACGGTTCATCGGATCGGACGATGGAAGTCGCCCAGCGATTCGAGGGTCCCAACATCCAGGTGCTATCGGTGTCCACTTCCGGAGTTTCCGCCGCGAAAAACGCCGGAATCGAACAACTATCTCCGGATGTCGATTGGGTGGTGTTCCTTGACGCGGACACCATCCTGGAGCCGGAGTTCCTCAACGAACTCGCGGCCTTCCTCCAATCGTCGACGAAGGTGTTCTCCGTCGGCACCACGGATGTGCTGCCGTTGGGGGGTGGCCGGAAGGCCCGGATGTGGTTGGGATATTGGAATGTCCTGAACAGACTGGGCGGATCGTTTGCCATTCAGATCATCAGGCGGTCGCTGTTGTCCGACCTGAGATTCGATGAGAACTTGACGATGGGGGAGGACCTGCTCCTCATCAAGCAGGCTAGGAAGTTCGGCAAGTTCTTCCACCTGACGACCCGAACGGTATTCACCTCGACCCGGCGCTTCGACGAGATGGGCTATTGGAAGCTGGCTGCTCGCTGGAGCTTCGTCGGTGCTCTGCCCCGGCGGTATCAGGCGAAGTTCGGGTACAAGCCTGTCCGGTAAGGCCGTCGCTACGAGAGAGCCCGGCTGAGAAGCTGAATGGGAGCAAGTCGCGGAAGATATCGTGCGGTCCAACTGACCAATAAATCGGCCATCCCGTCTTCCACCCGGTACCGCCCGTTGAGCGGATCCGGATTCCACAGCGAGGAAATCACTTTCGTTAAACCGTCGATGCGCAGCAGATTGAACTCGGACTGGTCTTCGAATTCCATTGCGCGCAGCGCGGTGTGGTGAGGAAGGCGTATTTCCGTCGGGTAGTCCAGTCCGTCGATGCGGAATCCGGTGAGGCCACTGGAATCCTCGACACGGGCCAGCCTTCCGCACGGCACCGCCGTATCGACGTCTGACGTATCGATACCGCATTCGCTGCCCATCGGATGACCGACCAGACGGGCCTTGCTGCCCAGGACCGAAAAAGATCCCTCCGCCTGTCGGTAGGGCTCATTGATTGCGGCACTTCTCTTTTCGGAAAAGCGATACTCGATGTCAACTCCGCCGCCTGACCCTCGGCGGTGGCGGGCAGAGGTCGGTGAGTCGAATCCCAGCCACGAGCGGACCAGGGCCAGGGCGTGGTACCGATATCCCATCTGCGCCATAGTGATTCGGCTTACCCGGCCAAGCCGGCCTGACTCGATGAGATCGAAGACCAGCCGGTACTGGGGCATGTTCATGAAGTCTTCGGCGATCCGGATGTTCGCCCATCGCCGGTACTCGGACAACCGGGCAAGGTCGTCCGGTCGTCCAAGGCCTGGGGTGTCAATGACCAACGATGCCCCGGGCGCAAGATGCGAAAGAGCTTTCAGCACAGCCATATTGTTGACGGCCGTCACTGACATCAGCACCACATCGACGTCACCTGGGCGTACGTCGCGAAGATCGCGAACGACCGACACACCCCACTGACCGGCGACGCGACGCGCATTGTCGAAGGTACGCGAGTGAATGCCCACGACCTCGATGTCCGAGTCGAGGCAACGCAACGCCGGCAGGAAGTCATTTTGAACCCGGAACCCGGAACCGACCACCAGCGCCCGGTAACGACGCTCTAGCCCGCCCGACGCCGCCGGAGAGGCCGACTCGCTTCCACCGATTGCGTCGGAATCCATTACCCCAAGCCTGAAACGCCGGTGTGGCTCATCAGGCGTAGGCCGATCGTCTGGGCGCGGAGAATCGCGGCGCCGCTCTTCGTCAACTCGTTATGCCCTGACGGTGCCAAAGGCCGCGCGACGGTCGGGTCACCGCTGAACGGCAACGGAGTGGAGCTTCCGACCCGAGTCGGATCTATCAGCGCGCGCAGTGCCGGATCCTGCAGTTTGGCAAACGCATCCCGGAACTCCGGCAGGTCAATCCGCTCGTTGGGAAGACCAGCGGGCTGGAACGAGATCTTCAGGATCCGCCGCCGCACCGATCCCCGATTGGGCGAGGCGCGATGGAAATAGGAGCGATTCCAGATCGCCGCGGTGCCGACCGGGCCGACCAGTCGGACGATTTCGCCGCCCGCACGCATGCCTTTGTTGGGCCGGGTCGGAAAGAACTCGAACGCGCCGTCGTCGTCACCGACCGGGGTCAGCAGAATAAAAATGCTGATGAAGTTCGGGAAGTCTGTCAGGTAATTCCTGAGGGTTTCGTTGTCGCGGTGCCAGCCTTGCGGCTTGTCGCGGTGGATGTGGGTCTTTTCCTGGTTACCGGCGATCTCGTAGCAGTGGCAGTGATACAGCAGAGCAGACGGCTGAATACCGGCGATGAGTTGACGCACCGGCTCGGTGAAAACCTCAGCGAAAATCCCGGTCTCCACTAGCCCATCTGCGCTGACATAGGACCGCTCCTCGCCGTCTGTCGACTTGAAAAGAGGATCCAGGCGTCGCGACCAATCAGCGACGGTGTCGGCCGACCACATACCGGTCAGATCGGCGATGCCTTCGTTCGAGAGCATCTCCGGGAGCGTTCGTGTCGATGTCACGGTGGACCTCATCATCTTCGCGGGTAACCAAGTGGGTTTCCGCAATGATATCGGTTCCGCTCGGCTCGCCGCGACGATCAAGCGGCGGCAGCCGCGTTGAGGAGCGGGGCAATTGGGGCTAAGCGGATTCCTCCGAGTCCGGCGAATTCGTGAAGACGAACAATCGGTGCTGGTAACCGTCGGCGTTTGCCCAGGTCTCGGTGTGCGCTGTCCGGAAGCCGTGCTTGGCGAACAAATCTTGCAATTCATCCTGCGTGTAGGTGTTCATCCAGCCGCGGCTGATGCGGTCGACGCCGCCCAGCGCGGTACGGCGAGAGCCGGCGTTGGCGTCCGGACAGCCGTAGGACACCACACAGCAGGACACGAGTCCGGTCAGCCAGTCCACGACCGACGGAACGTCCCGAAGATATTCGAAAACCCCCATCACCACCGCAACGTCGTAGGCGTTGCGGTCCAAGTCCGGAAGGGGTCGTTGGTTGAGATCGCACACAATGGTTCCCGGACCGCGGTCGACGAGGTCGGACGGGACGTACGTGCACGACGGGTCCAGAAACCGCTCCAGAACACGGTTGCCCGCCCCGAACTCGATCACCCTGCTGTTCTTCGGGACCAGCTGCGCGGCGCGCTCAGTCCGAGGCTCCCAGGAGGGGTGCAGGTTACTGGCGTCGGACCACCGCTTGTAGTCGGTCTTCCGGCGCAAGGCTGGGACCATGCCCAACTTGTCGAAGCGAATTGGACGCACTGAATATCCCTCTGCGATGGTCGAACTCGTCAGTTCCGTACTCGGAGGTTATCACCGCGCCCCCGGCTGAGGTTTCGTGTGCCGCTCAGTCCAATTCGGTCGCCGGCGCTCCGAATCGGCGGCCGAGCTGTGCGAATTCCGCCGTCAACCGTCCCCGGAGCTCTTCGGTGATCGCATGCTTGTTCGCTCTGATCGCGGTCGAGTCGGCCAGCGATGCGAGAACCCGATCGACAATCATCGAACCGCTGACTTCGTCGGTGCGGATCAGCCATTGCTCCTCCCCGACGGACAAGGCGAAGTCCCGGCACTTGGGCTGGTATTCCAGCGAGACGACCGGGGTGTCCGACAGCGCCGCCAGGATGCCGGCATGGAGCCGGGTGGAGACCAGGACCGAGCACCGCGCAAATTCCCTCGCGGCGGCCATCGCGTCGGACGGCATGATGATGTCGGCCGGAACGCCGCCCAGTGCTGTTCTGGTGAGGCGCTCATCGGTGTCGTTCATCAGGATTCCGACGATGCGGTACCCCTGGCTGGCGAGTTCCTTCACCGCTTTGGATACGGCTTCGGCCACTCTCTTGGGGTTGTGGCCCCACATGTCGTCACCGAACCCGAGGTTCAGTCCGATCAAACCTTCTTCGGGAACTATGTCCGGCCGGGGTAGTACGAGGGCCGGGTCTCCGGACACCTGGACGTCGACTCCGATATCGGCCAGCAGCTCGGCGCTTCGTGGTCCGCGCACCGAGACGAGGTCGAACTTGGCAAGAACCCGTTCCCAATGTCTCAACTCGTTTCGGCCGGATCCGCTGCGCCGGCCCTTGAATACCGGGTCCTCCACGCCCACCCCGATGGCGTAACCGCCGAAGGTTTCACGAGTCAGGGTGCGGCTCAAGGCAATCGATCGGCGCCACGGTGCGCGCCCCACGATCGTGCCACCCCCAATCACCACGATGCCGTGCCGCAGAGAGTGGCGTGCACGGCTGGTCAGAACCCGAGCGACCTCGTTCGGAAGGATAGGTAGGTCGTTGAAAGGGACACCGGGTAGCTGCGAACGGACAGCATCGAAAATCGCGTCGTCACCGAGATTGCCTCGCCGATGCCAACCGAGGTAGGCAACTGATGTCGCGTCAACGCGGCCCGGGCGAGCCTGGTCGTGTGGCGGCAGGGCAACCTCCTCGACGTGCTCATGCGGCAGGGTCCATTACACACCAGTATGGTCAAGACATGCCGCTGACCGGAGATTACGAACCGAGCACCATGGATTGGGCCCGCGCGAACGCCGAGTTGTACATGTCCTCGGGGGGCACCGAAGGCACCGTGCTGCAGGGCAAACCGGTGGTGCTG